>JBJENM010000151.1:0-6645 GCA_051880175.1 Agathobacter sp.
GCCGACGCTTTTTAAACGTTCTGATTCAAATAGCAAAATTCATTCTCAGGAACACTTTTCGAAATGGGTTTTGGCATTTTACTATTTCATTTCAGATCTTTTAAATGGAATTAAATTTCATGTATGAATAGCCCACTTCGAAGCTTTGGCTCAAACCAGGTAGACTTCGGCGGCATCAAACGACCTGCATCCGCAACTGCGAATAACTCCTGAATCGAAGTTGGATACATTGCAAACGCAACTGCACAGTCCGTACTGCACCTTCTCTCCAACTCTGCCATTCCCCGGATTCCGCCCACAAAATCAATTCTCTTGTCCGTCTTTGGATCACCGATTCCAAGAACCGGAGCAAGCAGAATGTTCTGAAGCACCGACACATCAAGTCCTTCCACCGGATCATCCGGAATATCCTCTTTGTGCATGGTACAGCGATACCAGCTTCCGTCTAGGAACATAGAGAATTCTCCCTTTTGGGTTGGTTTTGCAGATTCATTCATCTTTTCTACATCAAAAATGCTTTCCATTTTTCCTAAGAATTCCTGTACAGAAAGTCCATTTAAATCCTTAACGGCACGGTTGTAATCCATAATCATAAGCTCTTCATCCGGGAACGAAACGGATAGGAAATAATTGAACTCCTCTGTTCCATCATAATCCGGATGTTCTTCTCTTCTCTTGAAGCCGACTTTTACCGCTGACGCAGCACGGTGATGACCATCCGCAATATAGATTGCGTTCATTTCCTCAAAGTGCTTTCGGATTGCTGCAACATGTATTGGATTGCTGATGCGGTATACGGTATGCCGGATACCATCCTCTGCTACAAAATCATAAATTGCCTTTCCTTTTTGTTCCTCCCATACCAGCTCCATGGTTTTTCGCATAGCATCATTATTGCGGTATGCCAAAAAGATTGGTCCGGTCTGCGCACTACAGGTATCCACATGGCGGATGCGGTCCTGCTCCTTGTCTGCTCTGGTATTTTCATGCTTTTTGATCACACCGTTTGCATAATCATCAATGGATGCACAGGCAACAATACCATTTTGTGCCCTTCCATTCATTTCCAATGTGTATATGTAATAGCATTCCTCTTCATCCCGAATAAATGCACCATTTTCTATCCAATCCTTAAGCATATCAGAAGCCTTCTCATACACCTGGGGTGCATAAGTATCCACGTCCTCTGAAAACTGGGTCTCAGCCCGGTCTATTGCGAGAAACGACTGTGGATTTTTCTTAACAACTTCTGCTGCTTCCTGTCTGTTATATACATCATAAGGTAATGCTGCGATTTTATCCGCTTTGTCAGCGGCCGGGCGCACACACTTAAATGGTTTGATTACTGCCATGTTTTTCTCCTTTTCTTAGCTTTCTTTTTTCGTTTAACTGCTTTCTATCTTAATACTCTGTGAAACACCATTTCAACAAGATATCTTATTTATAACACACTATCCGTTGTTTTCCAACCGAAGCTTTTTTATAATGCCTTGAAGTAGTCATGAAAGTATCTTATATTGTATATATAGATTAGTGTGAAAATCGGTATTAACCGAGCGGAAGGCGAGAGGGGGAATGTGAAATGAAATGGTTTGTAGTAGGATTTTCAACTGTTTTTATGATTTTTTTTGCATGGCTCTATATAAAAAACTGCCACAAGCTGGGGAAAAAATATCTGCCCTTTAAAGGACTTGCTACGCTGATGCCTGCTGTTATGGTAGCTGTATTTTCTTTAGAAGGTCAGGCTACACACTGGCTGCTTTTCGCGGCAATTGTTGTCTACGCACTGGCTGACATTTTGCTGGAATTATATTTTCCGGCAGGTGTTGTTGCTTTTCTGTGCGCGCAGATTCTGTTCCTTGTGAATCTAAAATCCTATGCAAACTTTGGCATTTTAACGGTACTGGTTTTAGCTGCAATTATTTTATTATTTGTTATCAGCTATAAAAATTATCTAAAAGAATTAGGTGCTCTGGTTTTCGTAGGAATCATTTATGTAGCTGCACTGGGAAGCGTGTGCGCCATGAATATTACATGGGCAGTACAGGCACGGACGATAGCTGCTATACTTTCCGGACTTGGCGGGCTATTGTTTGTGTCATCGGATTATATTCTTGCATCCACATTTTTTAAAATACGGAAAACGGAGAAATGGCAAACATTTATCCTTGTGACCTATTATAGTGCAGTCTATCTGTTTGCACTTGCAGGATGTCTGAGTGATATGCACTATTAAGTAAATCTCTTTTGGGAATTGTGCTCCCGAATGAATTTGCATATTTGAATCAGAACTTTTAAAAAGCGTCGGCACTTAATGAGCAATTCATTGCGAATTTAGTACCGCTACGCTTTTTACGAAACGAGAGTGTGTTCTGATTCAAATATGCAAATTCATTCAGTAACACAATTCAGAAATAGGATTTCAGTAAAAAAAATCCGTATAAATCTATGTAAAGATTTATGCGGATTTTTTCTTTATCCACTATTTAATCACACGCACACGTATAACGCCATCAATTGCGGAAAGCTTTTCTACCACATCCTCTGTAACCGGGGAATCCACATCAATGATTGCATATGCATATTCACCCTTACCTTTATCAGAAAGATCTGCTACGTTAATGCCAGCCTCTCCGAGAAGTGTGGTGTACTGTCCAATCATACCGGCAACATTCTTGTGAAGGATACCGATACGTCCGGCTGTTGTGCAGGCTCCCATGTTGTTATCCGGATAATTTACAGAGTGAACGATATTACCATTCTCTAAGTAATCACGAATTTCCCGGACTGCCATGATTGCACAGTTATCCTCTGACTCTTCGGTAGATGCTCCAAGATGTGGAGTTACGATACATCCCTTTGCTCCAACAGTTGTAGTATTCGGGAAGTCGGATACATACTTACGAACCTTTCCGGCTGCAAGGGCATCCACCATAGCCTCCTCGTCAACCAGAAGGTCTCTTGCAAAGTTAAGCACAATTGCGGTTGGCTTCATAAGTGCAATTGCATCTGCGTTTACCATCTTCTTGGTAGAATCCAGAAGCGGAACATGAATGGTGATAAAGTCACACTCACGGTAAATATCATTTACATCAGTGACATGCTTAATCTGGCGATTTAAGCTCCATGCAGCATTTACGGAGATATATGGATCATATCCATACACTTCCATTCCCATATGAATGGCTGCATTTGCAACTAACACACCGATTGCGCCAAGACCGATTACACCAAGCTTCTTTCCTGAAATCTCGGTTCCGGCAAAGTTCTTTTTCTGTTTTTCTGCTGTCTTTGCAATATTCTCATCATTCTGGTTATCTAAGCACCAGTCAATTCCACCAACGATATCTCTGGAGGCATAAAGCATTCCTGCAAAAACAAGCTCCTTTACACCGTTTGCATTTGCACCCGGAGTATTGAATACTACGATACCCTGCTCTGCACATTTATCAAGCGGAATGTTATTAACTCCGGCTCCTGCACGGGCAACCGCAAGCACCTTATCTCCAAGCTCCATATCATGCATTGCTGCGCTTCTTACAAGAGCAGCATCTGCATTTTTAATATCCTCAACCTTCTGATAATTATCAGAAAAAAGATCTAAACCAACACCTGCGATTGGATTTAAGCAAGCATAATTAAACATAAGTATGTTCCTTCCCTTTCTTATTTCCTGTTTTAGATTTAAGCGTTCTTAGCTTCAAAATCCTTCATGAATGCAACTAATTTCTCAACGCCTTCCTTCGGCATAGCATTGTAGATGGATGCTCTCATACCACCTACTGTACGATGTCCCTTTAAGTTTACGAAGCCTGCTGCTTCTGCTTCCTTTACGAATTTTGCGTCAAGGTCTGCATTTCCGGTAACAAAAGGTACATTCATCAAAGAACGATCCTTTTTCTCAACGGTTCCCTTGAACATCTTGCTCTCATCTAAGAAATCATAGAGAATCTTTGCCTTCTCTTCGTTCTTCTGCTTCATAACAGAAAGACCACCCATTGCCTTGATCCACTTGAACACCTTACCACAAATATAGATTCCGTAGCATGGAGGTGTATTGTAAAGCGAGTCATTGTCTGCCTGAGTCTTCCACTTTAACATGGTAGGTGTTCCCGGTAAAACATCATCGGTAATGAGGTCTTCACGGATAATTGCGATTACGACACCTGCAGGTCCCACATTCTTCTGTACACCGCCATATACAACACCATACTTTGTAACATCGATTGGCTCTGATAAGAAGCATGAAGAAACATCGGATACCAAAAGCTTTCCTTTTGTATTCGGAAGCTCTTTGAATTTTGTTCCGTAAATGGTATTGTTCTCACAGATATATACATAATCCATATCGTCTGTGATCGGAAGATCTGAGCAATCCGGAATATAAGAAAATGTCTTGTCTGCGGAGGATGCAAGCTCTACTGCCTCTCCATAAATCTTAGCTTCCTGATATGCCTTCTTTGCCCACTGTCCGGTAATGATGTATCCGGCTTTCTTATTCTTCATCATATTCATCGGAACCTCAGCAAAGAACTGGGATGCTCCACCCTGTAAAAAAAGCACCTTGTAATTATCCGGAATATTCATGATTTCTCTCAAATCAGCCTCTGCCTCTTTGATAATATTATCATATACCTTGGATCTATGGCTCATCTCCATAACGGACATTCCGCATCCCCTGTAATCCATCATTTCATCTGCAGCTTCGCGTAATACCTCCTCAGGTAATACTGCAGGTCCTGCTGAAAAGTTGTAAACTCTGCTCATTGTAACTATTCCTCCTTTTATTTATGCTTGTTTTGCATTGTAATCATCTTCATCAAAAGCCTCGTTGATCGGAGCCCCCGGTGCTACCATCGGCCATACCTTATCATCGGAATCGATAATACAATCAATTACAAATGGCTTTTTGCATTCTAAGGCTTCCGCAAATGCGGCTTCAAACTCCTGCTGTGTTGTAACACGCTTTGCTTCGGCTCCCATGGCCTTTGCAAGCATCACAAAATCCACACCATCATCTAAGACGGTTGCCGAATAATGGTGATTGTAAAAAAGTGTCTGCCACTGTCTGACCATTCCAAGTACATGGTTATTTACAATGACCTCGATCAGCGGAAGCTTCTCACGGGATGCAGTAGCAAGCTCATTCATATTCATACGAAAGCATCCGTCACCTGCTATATTTATGACCTGCCGATCCGGATTTGCTTTCTGGGCACCAATGGCGGCACCAAGCCCGTATCCCATGGTCCCAAGACCACCGGAGGTCAAAAGCGTGCGGGGATTTTTATATTTATAGTACTGTGCTGCCCACATCTGATGCTGTCCGACTTCGGTAACCATAATCGCATCGCCCTTTGTCATCTCGTAGATTTTCTCAATCAGGAATGGACCGCTTAAGCCTTCCTTTGGATATGTCAACGGGAATTTTTCTTTGTACTCTTCGATATGAGAAATCCATGCAGCATGATCCTGCTTGGATAATTTCTCATTGATTTTTTTCAAGATTTCGTTCACATCTCCGATTACGCTTGCACTTGCAGGGATATTCTTATTAATCTCTGCCGGATCAATATCGAACTGTAAAATTTTTGCCTGATGTGCAAATTTCTTCGCATTTCCCAGTACACGGTCTGAGAAACGAACTCCGATGGCAATCAAAAGATCACATTCGCTGACACCTAAGTTGGAGGTCTTTGTTCCATGCATTCCAAGCATTCCGGTATAATGCTCATCAGTTCCGTCAAATGCACCTTTTCCCATCAAGGTATCACAAACCGGTGCATCCACAATGGAAACAAATTTCTTCAATTCCTCGCTGGCACCCGATATGACTGCACCGCCTCCCACAAAAATATATGGCCTTTTTGCTTCTTTGATCAGCGCAACAGCCTCTTCGATTTCACTCTCTTTGATGCTGTCTTTATCCGGTTTTGGAAGTTCAATGATCTTTGGTTCATATTCCATTTTGTTGGCTGTAACGTCCTTTGGAATGTCCACAAGAACCGGTCCCGGTCTTCCCTTTCTTGCTATTGCAAATGCACGTCTTATGGTATCTGCCAGATTTGCCACATCTTTTACAATAAAATTGTGCTTTGTGATTGGCATGGTAATTCCGGAAATATCAATCTCCTGAAAACTGTCCTTTCCAAGAAGTGACACGCCTACATTACAGGTGATTGCAACCATAGGTACGGAATCCATATATGCGGTTGCAATACCGGTTACAAGATTGGTTGCTCCCGGGCCGCTGGTTGCAAGACAAACCCCGACTTTTCCGGTGCTTCTTGCATATCCGTCAGCGGCATGACTCGCCCCCTGCTCATGGGAGGTAAGCACATGCTTAATTTCCGGATGCTTATACAATTCGTCATATACATTCAGAATAGCTCCACCCGGATAACCAAATACAGTATCTACGCCCTGTTCTTTCAAACATTCAATAATGATCTGTGATCCTGTTAATTGCATTTCTAATCCCCTATTCCTTTAGTAGATTATTCCTCTTTTCAGAATTTGTGTTTCAAAAATGAATTTTGCTATTCGATTCAAATATGCAAATTCATTTTCCCCCTTTTACTTTTGTGTGTCTAAGAATGAATTTTGCTATTTGAAATCAGAACGTTTAAAAAGCGTCGGCACTTA
>JBJENM010000152.1:0-1518 GCA_051880175.1 Agathobacter sp.
ACCGGAGCATCCTTCATAATGGCTCTGGCAATACTGATTCTCTGCTTCTCACCACCGGAAAGGCTTGCTCCTCCCTCACCGATAACCGTTTCATATCCATCTGGAAGCGCCATAATAAAATCATGACAGCAAGCTTTCTTTGCCGCCTCTATGACTTTTTCCATTGGGGCATCCTCCTGTCCGAAACGAATATTATTGGCAATGGTATCCTGAAACAGATACACATTCTGGAACACAAAACTGAAATTTTTCATCAGACTGTCCATGCTGTAGCTTCGCACATCTTCTCCACCGAGGGTAATGCTTCCCTTATCCACATCCCAGAATCTTGTAATTAAGTGGCAGAGCGTCGTCTTTCCGCCACCGCTTGGTCCAACGATTGCAGTTGTTGTCTTCTCCGGAATATGTATCGATACATCATCAATGATTTTGGATTTCTTTCCTACGGAATCTTTGTCATAGTAAAAATCTATATGATTAATATCTACATCATAATTCTTCGGCGTAATGTCTTTTCCTTCAATATCCATCTCCGGCAAGTCAAGGATTGCCTGTGCTTTATCCACACCCATATCTACCGTTCGTAAAAGAGACGAATAATTTCCAGCGGTTCCTAAACTGTCCAACACTAAGAAAGAACAGATAATCATACCAATACAATTCAAAAGCTCCATGGTTCCCTGCATGTAAAAATAAATGGATAACAGGGTCATCACTACACCTGTCAGCTTGATAATTCCGCTTTCAATCTGCATCAAAGGTACAAATGTAAGTTCCATCTTTGTATTAATACTACGGTTTTCATCAATCGCCTTATTCAGTTTTTTAGAAGTTCTTCCTGTCAGGTTATATCCCCGCACTTCCGAGATTCCCTGTACGTACTCCAGAACTTTTTCTACCACATCTGTATCGGATGCGGTCTTAATCGGTGCAAGCTTCTGGCTTCTCTTTTGTAACATGCTGTTTACTCCGAAAAATAACAAAATTCCGGCAACAGCCACGAGGCCGATTCTCCAGTCAAAACAAAGAACCATGGCAGTAATAACAAGGGTAGTCAGCATGCCCTGCGTCGTCATCATGACAACTCTTGTGGCAACATCTGCAAGTTGCTCCATGGTATTTGTGGTGACGCTTGTTATCTGTCCAAGACTGTTCTGATTGAAATAACCCATGGGCAGGTAACGCATATGCTCAGCTATTTCAACACGTTTACCGGCTGCCGTATAATATCCTGCTTCACACTGCAGCATTGTAATATGGTATTTAATAACGGAACCAATAACCACACTAAGCAATAAGATGGCAAAGCACTGCCAAAGGAGTACAGAAGTCACCTTGTTTTCAATAATTCCGTTAAGCAAAAGCATAATTGCCGGAATTTTCACAGCTTCCATCAGTGCAAACAGCACGCCTAAAGCCAGTGATTTATAGAATTTTCTTTTATTGACTTTACCACAAAAATCAAAAAATTTTTTAAATATCTTAAGCATATACTTCACCTCCCATATCCTTTACTCC
>JBJENM010000153.1:0-27768 GCA_051880175.1 Agathobacter sp.
TTTAGGTATACCGCGAAGTCCACTCCTCAAAATAATACAATTCGCATGAAAAATCTGCAATTCGAAGCTGTTTTTCAAGAATTTTAGGTATACGACAGTTCTGGCACCTCAAATCTTACCAAATTCCACAATTCTAATTAAAATACGCAAATTAATTCAGACACACAATTGTAAAAAGGGAATATTATTAAAACGAAAAAGGAACAGAAATTTCTTCTGTCCCTTCTCATTATTTTAATTTCCAGATTTATTAGAAGATTTTTTATCCAATAATGAATCTTCTAAAGTTGCTTCTAATCTTGCCTTATTGAGTAACAATTCTCGGTTCTGAGCTTCCAGATCCTTTAAAGATGCTTCAGCAGTCTCTGTTTTAATCTGATTTGCAATTAAATCATGCTTCAAATCGTAGATTTCTTTTTCCTTCAGCTCAAGATCACGTTCAAGTTTTTCGACCTGGGACTTTGCTTTAAAATAGTCATCCGCAATGTTCAGTTGTACTAAAGTAGCCTTCATGTTGAGAGGGAAATGACGATAATCCTCTAAGGAATCAAACTCTGCAATTTTGTCATTAATATATCCTGCTACCTTTTGTAAATACTCCGTTCCTTCATAACCGCTTAAGGTATATACTTTTCCGTCTATTACAACTTCGGCACTTGTCTTGGCAGACATTTCTATCATCCTCCGCAAAATCTACTGTATTATATCCGTACAAATACTAGATATAGTGTATCATTATACAAATACAAACGCAAGAATTTATTGACGGGCAACATGAAAATGTTCATATGCCAGATCTGTTGCCACTCTTCCCTTAGGGGTTCTGTTGATGAAACCATTTTTCACAAGATATGGCTCATATACATCCTCTATGGTGCCGGAATCCTCTCCCAAGGAAGCAGCAAGCGTATCTAAGCCCACAGGACCGCCCTGAAACTTTTCAATAATTGTAAGTATCATGTTGCGGTCGTTTTGATCCAATCCCATTTTATCAACTTCAAGTAAATCTAACGCAAAGGCTGCAACCTCATATGTAATTCTTCCATCGTATTTTACTTCTGCAAAATCCCGCACTCTCTTTAGGAGGCGGTTCGCAAGTCTTGGGGTTCCGCGGGAGCGTCTTGCAAGCTCATAGGCTCCCTGCTCATCAATCAAAACATCCAGCTTTTTGGCCGAATGTGTGATGATGGTTTTTAACTCCTCCACCGTATAGTATTCCATATGGCATACAACACCAAAACGGTCCCGCAGAGGCGCGGAAAGCATACCGGCTCTGGTAGTTGCTCCAACCAGCGTAAATTTTGGCAGGTTCAGCCGAATGGATCTGGCAGATTCCCCTTTTCCAATCATGACATCGATGGCATAATCCTCCATTGCAGGATACAGCACCTCTTCCACCTGACGATTCAGACGGTGGATTTCATCTACGAAAAGCACATCCCCCTCCTGAAGGCCATTTAGAATTGCTGCCATCTCCCCGGGCTTTGCAATTGCAGGACCGGAAGTAATTTTAATATGCGTTCCCATCTCGTTGCTGATGATTCCCGCCAGCGTTGTCTTTCCAAGTCCCGGAGGACCATAAAAAAGGACATGATCCAAGGATTCCCTTCGCTGCTTTGCTGCTTCAATATACACTTTCAGATTCTCTTTGATTTTTTCCTGGCCTATATACTCAGAAAGAGCCTGTGGTCTTAAGCTTGTCTCAATTTTGTAATCTTCTTCCTGAAGTTGAGTGGAAATCACTCTTTTCTCCATAATTTCTGCTCCATTTTATAAAAATGCTAAATGCTTTAATGCTTCTCTTAATACTTCTTCTACAGACATATCTTCTGTAATGGTAACCTTGGATACCGCCTTTAAGCTTTCGGATGAAGAATATCCAAGGGCAGATAATGCCATAACCGCATCATTCTTAACAGAATTTGTTCCGGATACCGTTGCATTTGCAACATGCTCCGTCTTCTTTTCAAATGCATCCTCCAAGGATAATTTATCCTTCAGTTCAAGTACCACCCTTTGGGCCGTCTTTGCACCGATTCCCGGCGCTTTTGAAATCGCTTTTGCATCACCGGAAAGCACTGCAAACCGAAGATCATCCGGTGAAAGTGCAGAAAGAATTCCCATCGCGCCCTTCGGCCCGATTCCGCTTACTCCAATCAGCAGTTTAAAGACCTCCAGTTCATCCTTATCCAAAAATCCATAAAGCATCATAAGATCTTCACGTAAATACAAATAGGTATAGCATTTTAATTCCGTATGAATCGAAGGAAGCTCACTCATTGCCTGTCCGGATATAAAAATCATATATCCGATACCTCCTACCTCAAGCACAATGTGATCGATATTTACTTCAACCAATTCACCCTTCATATACGAGAACACGCCAAAGTTCCTCCAATCTTATGAATAAAAATTAAAACTTGATTAATTTTCCTATTCTAAGCACTAATTCCTGTGCAATGACTCCGATTAAGAGTCCGGTCAGAACACCTGAGACGATCAGCACCGGAATGTAGTAAAAAACAGAAAAATTATCCACCACAAAAGCGGCTACCAGAAGCTGCCCCACATTATGTGCAATTCCACCGGAGGTACTTACCGCAATGCATTTCAGCTTCAGGAGTCTTTTTCCAATCACCATAACGACAAAGCTTAATATTCCTCCGGCTAAGGAAAACAGAACACTAAACAAATTGCCAAAGAGCAGTCCTGACAAAAGGATACGAAGAACAGAGATTCCCAATGCTTCTTTTTCTCCGATACAATACATGGTCAGAACGATAACGATATTTGTAAGTCCAAGCTTCACACCCGGAATTCCAAAATTGATTGGAATTAACACTTCCACATAGCTGCATATCAATGCAAGAGCCAAAAACAAACCCATATATGCAGTTTTTTTTCTGAAACTACTTTGCGATTGCATCAATCTCATCACTTTCCTTTGATGTTACTGTTACTACAACACGATTGGGCAGACAAACAATGTTTTCATTATTCCGATATATGGAGTTTTGATTCATGCACAATTTATCCGGACAGTCTGCCTCAATCATCTTAGCCTTTCCGGAAGAAATTAAAAGTATATTTGATATTTCTCCATCCTTGTTTGGAATAGGTATTTCCTGTTCCTCCTCCAAGGAATAGACTCCATATATTTCTCCATCAATGGTAATTGTTACAGAATCTCCGCTTGTTGGATGAAGGATATAAAACCATACCAGGATACCTATCAAAAGTATCACAATTATTCCAAAGAAAATGAAATCATTTTTCCCAAATCTTTTTTTCATTCAACAACTTCTCCAAGATAATAGAATCCTTTACATTCCTGTAATTTGACAGAATACATCCTGCCAATCATATCCTTTGTTCCTTTCAGATGAACCACGGAGCTGTTATCGAGTCTTCCTGTTACCAAAGAGGAGTCCTGCTCATTGATTTCCTCTATTAAAACAGGTAATTCTTTTCCGGTAAGAGCCATGGATTTTTCGGTCGAAATATCCTGCACCAGTTTCAGCAATCGGTCGAAACGGTCCTTTACCACATCCTCCGGAACCTGGTCCTCCATGACCGCAGCAGGAGTTCCGGTTCTTTTTGAGTAAATAAAGGTAAATGCACTATCATAGCGAACCCTGTTTACCACATCCATGGTCTCTAGGAAATCCTCTTCCGTCTCTCCCGGAAATCCCACAATGATATCTGTTGTAATTGCGATGTCAGGAATCTCCTTTCGAAGCTTTTCCACAAGCTCTAAATAGGACTCCTTTGTGTAATGACGGTTCATAATCTTTAAGATTCTCGAACTTCCTGACTGAAGAGGCAGATGCATGTGCCGGCATACCTTCTTGCAATCACGAATGGCATAGATTAATTCATCCGATAAATCCTTCGGGTGGGAGGTCATAAAGCGGATACGCTGTAGGCCTTCGATCTGATCCACCTGGCGAAGAAGCTCTGCAAAAGAAACAGGATCTTCCAGATTCTTTCCGTAACTGTTTACATTTTGTCCGAGAAGCATGACTTCCACTACGCCATCCGCAACAAGATGTTCGATTTCCCGGATAATGTCCTTAGGCTCTCTGGAGCGTTCCCGTCCACGAACATATGGAACGATGCAATAACTACAGAAATTATTGCATCCAAACATAATATTAACTCCTGATTTAAATGAAAACTTGCGCTTGATAGGAAGGTCTTCCACAATTTTATCCGTATCCTTCCATATATCAATAATCATGGATTTTGATTCAAAACAACTACACAACAGCTCTGCAAATTTGTAGATATTGTGGGTTCCGAAAATAAGATCTACACACCGGTAGCTCTTTTTGATTTTTTCCACAACGGTTGCTTCCTGCATCATACAGCCGCACAACGCAATAATCATATTCGGGTTCTTTTTCTTATAATTGGAAAGATAGCCTAATCTTCCATATACCTTGTTATTTGCATTTTCACGAACCGTGCAGGTGTTATACAACACAAAATCCGCATGCTCATCTTCACATTCCACATAACCGACCTGTTCTAAAATTCCAATGAGTTTTTCCGAATCCCTTGCATTCATCTGGCAGCCAAAGGTATGCACATTGTAGGTAAGAGGCCTGCCAAGCTCTTCGCTTTTTTTCGCAACATACTGTTTCGCCTTCTCTATATATTCATATTGTTGCTTTGTTTCCTCTTCCCCTGTTAAGTATGTGTTTTCCAAATCTCTCATAAAAATTAATTCTTCCTTAAATTATTTGCGCACTTGTCCGTTTCCGTAAATAATATATTTGTAACTGGTAAGTGCTTCAAGTCCCATAGGCCCTCTTGCATGAAGCTTCTGGGTACTAATACCGATTTCCGCTCCAAATCCAAATTCGTTTCCATCGGAGAAACGTGTGGAAGCATTTACATAAACACACGCGGAATCAACCTCATTTAAAAACTTCTGTGCTTCATCATAATTATTCGTAATGATACTTTCCGAATGTGCAGTATTGTACTTATTTATATGTGCAATCGCCTCATCAATATCATTTACAATTTTAACAGATAGAATGTAATCTAAATACTCCGTTCCCCAGTCTTCATCCGATGCATTCTTTACCAATGGCCGATCTGCACCAAGATATTCTACGGAAAGCGCATCCCCGCGCATTTCCACTTCCTTCTCTTTTAACGCATCATAGAGTAACGGCAAGAATGCTTTTGCAACATCCTTATGAACAACGATGGATTCACAGGCATTGCATACTCCGATGCGCTGTGTCTTGGCATTCTTAATGATGTCGATTGCCATATCAAAATCTGCATTGGCATCTACATAGATATGGCAGTTGCCCGTTCCAGTCTCAATAACAGGAATTGTAGCATTATCCACCACACTTTTAATAAGTCCTGCTCCCCCTCTTGGAATCAGCACATCCACATAATCCTTCATTTTCATAAATTCATAGGTTGTATCCCGGTCTGTTGCTTCGATAAGGTTCAATGCATATTCCGACACATTGTTTTTCGCAAGAGCTTCCTTTAGAGCTTTTACAATAGCCATATTGGAATTGATTGCATCCTTTCCGCCCTTTAAAATGACACAGTTTCCGGACTTAAGACATAAGGAAAATGCATCTGAGGTTACATTTGGTCTGGCTTCATAAATGATTCCGATCACTCCGATTGGTACACGCTTTTTTCCGATAATAAGTCCGTTCGGACGTTTCTTCATGGACAACATTTCCCCGATCGGATCATCCAAGGAAGCTACCTGTCTGATACCGGAAGCCATATCAGCAATCCTGTCGTGATTTAAGCGTAAACGATCCAGCAATCCTGCTGACATATGGTTTTCTTCCCCATTTTTGACATCGATAGCATTGGCTTTTAAGATTTCTTCTTCGTGTCGTGCTAATGCATCTGCTGCATCCTCCAGTATCTGATTTTTGAGGTCTGTATCCATAATACCGACTTTCAGCCGTGCTTCATGAGCATTTTTACATAATTCTTCCAGATTAAACATTACACCTTACCTCTTCCTTTTCCGTAAAAATAGTTGTCATTTTATAATCAAACGCTTCCGCTTCAAATTCATTTGTTATCTGAAACCTGTATGCAATCCCCACAGGGATAAAATTACAATCCGCATTTTCCATTCTTTTAAAGTACCGGTCATAGAATCCTTTTCCATATCCGATTCTTGCTCCGTTTTCAGAAAAAGCCACACCGGGGGTTAAAACAAGAATTTTTTGATAGCTACTTGAAGCTTGTAAAGAAAATTGTATCAATCCCTCTTTGGGTTCCAATACATGAAAACTGCCTTCCTCCAGCTGGTCAAAGCCGAAAACACTGTAAAACTCCATATCCTCCCCAAATACTTTTGGAAAAAACAGATGCTTCCCATCCTTCCAGGCTTTTTGAATGAGTGGACTTAAATCTACTTCTTTTCCAAGAGCAGCATAGACAAAAATATCATCCATTTCCTGATAATAAGAGCTCTCTATGATTCGATTGCATATGGAAATGCTTCTATTTACTACCTCTTTTTCATCCAATGACCTTCGAAGCGTTAAGATTTCCTTACGAACCCTGCTTTTGGTTTCCATACTTCTCACCAAGATTCTCTACCGAACCATCTTCATTTACCATATCAATATTATTCAGCTGGCTCCGAAGATTGCTGCGCACATTAGCAAGAAATTCCTGTCTGAGCAGTGCCTGTTCTTTCTTCTCTGCTTCGGTCAGGCCTTCCGCCTTTGATTTGCGGTAAAGCTCATTTATTCTATCAATTTTACTGTCCATATCACATCTCTTTTCTATTTTTTTATTCCTATTTCGAAATTATGTTTCTGAGAATGAATTTTGCTATTTGAATCAGAACGTTTAAAAAGCGTCGGTACTTAATGAGCAATTTGTTGCGAATTTAGTACCGCTACGCTTTTTACAAACGAGAGTGGGTTCTGATTCAAATATGCAAATTCATTCAGAAACATAATTTCGAAAAAGATTTTCTATAAAATAAAGGATTAATTTATACTTTCTCTGATAAAATCTGCAAGTTTAAAATTTTCTTTCTTATTTGCATGAAACCTGGTTCCGACAAACTGCCCATCAAAGATATCATAGATGACTTGAATATCCTTTCCGTTTGCAATAATCATATCTGCACCGGAATAAGTGGCAATCTTAGCGGCTGTAAGCTTTGTTGTCATTCCTCCTGTTCCCACATTGCTGCCGGTAGATGCCTTTGCCATTCCAAGAATGGTATCATCCAATTTTTCTACATCACGAATTAATTTTGCATCCGGATTTTTATGTGGATCATCCGTATATAAGCCGTCAATATCCGACAGCAGAATTAAGAGGTCCGCATGGATCAAAGATGCAACGATGGCAGAAAGTGTATCGTTATCACCAAATTGCATCAGATACTGCATCTCATATGTACTTACGGTATCATTTTCATTTACAATCGGTACAACCCCTAAACGAAAAAGCTCTTCGAAGGCATTTGTAACGTTGGTTCTTGAATCCGGATTCGAAACCAGATTCTTTGTCATAAGTATCTGTCCGGCAACACGATTGTATTCCGAAAACAGCTTCTGATAAATCATCATCAGTTTTGCCTGTCCAACGGCTGCGCAGGCCTGCTTCGTTGCCACCTCTGTCGGACGTTCGTCAAGACCGATAGCACCTTTTCCGACTGCAATTGCACCTGAGCTGACCAGACATACGTCCATGCCTCGATTTCTCAAATCACATAAGGCCCGGACAAGATGCTCCATTTTATACAAATCCATTCTACCGGTCTCTTCATGAGTCAATGAAGAGGAACCGATTTTAATAACAACTCTCATAACATTCCCCTTAAATCAAGCTTTTCATGTAGATGCACATACAAATTTACTTTACCATAGTTGACCTGAAAATACAAAAATTATTTCATCAGCATCTTCAATTTGTTTGGCAGGCAGGTAAAGGTAATTTCCGTTGGATCACCCAAATATTCTCCGTCAGCATGTAATACCATTGGCTTTGATATCGTCATATGTACAGAAGCGCCATCCTTTACACAAAAACCCTTTAGATTTTCGTGCTTGGCAGCCATCAAAATCGGCAGGCAAAAGAAGGTTCTCCATTTTGGAATCTGATATGCGCTGCTGACGGAAAGCATGCCATCAAAGGCATTCCCTTTTGGTGCCATTGGCACTCCTCCGCCCTCTGCGTGCAGATTCATGGCTGCTGAAAAAATCATTTTGGTAAGCTGCTTGGTTTCTATCGGATTTCCGCTTTCATCCATATAGGTAACCTCAGCCTCTGCGGTGTCCATGCTAAACAACGTATAAATGGTGATTAGAACATAGGTGAGTTTTCCGAGATGGATTTTATTTAAGAGCTTTTTTAAGTTGGAATGCATCGCTTTTTTGCATACAATTGCATCCATTCCCACTCCTGAACTTATTCCGAAAAGTCTTGGTTTTTGACATCCATTCCATTCCACCTGACCAAGATCCATGGATTTATAGGAATCTTTTCCCTCGTTGATGCAGGACAAAATCATATTCCAGTTTTCTTCTATGGATTTCGGCAGATTTAGTCCCCTTCCAAAGTCATTTCCCGATCCGTTGGGAATCATGCCAAAACGAACCTTGTCAAAATGCTCCATGCCATTGATTACCTCGTTCATGGTGCCATCTCCGCCAACTACAACAAGACAAATATCATCGTCTTCCATCCTGCAGATATGATTCGCCAGCTTGATTGCATGTCCTTCATACTCCGTCTTATAGGCTTTATATTCTACCCCGGCTTCCGTTGCAAAACGCTTCACTTCTTTCCAGGCATTTGCCCCCTTACCTGTACGAGAAATTTCATTCACAATAAAATAAATCATCGGTTTTCTCCTTTGTTCCCCCATTTTTTCATAAAACTCCATTAAAATGATAACACAAAATGTACTTAATTCAACACTTGTGATATAATAAACAAAACTTTTATTATGCGATTTCTATTTTGAAATTGTGCTTCTACAATAAATTTTGCTATTCGAATCAGAACGTTTAAAAAGCGTCGGTACTTAATGAGCAATGCATTGCGAATTTAGTACCGCTACGCTTTTTACGAGCGAGAGCGGGTTCAGATTCGAATATGCAAATTTATTGTAGAAGCACAAGTACTAAAAGAAGAATTTATAAAAGAGGGATTTTTATGAAGCATATACAGAAGGAAGAATTATACTTTCGCCGTGACAAGCTCTCCGACCAATTATTTGATGAAGATTCTATATTTTTTGATATTGAGACCACAGGTTTTTCCCCTGCGCACTCTTCCATTTATTTAATTGGCTGTGTGCGAAGAAAAGATGAAAAGCAGTATACCGATCAATTTTTTGCGGAAAATCCTTCCGAAGAAAGAGAGATATTAACGGCATTTCTTGAGCTGCTAAAGGATTATCATACCATTATCTCCTTCAATGGAATCGGATTCGATATTCCTTTTGTGAAAGCGAAATGTGATATTTTGAAAATCGAAGAAAATTTCAAGGATTACAATTATCTGGACATTTTCAAATCCATTTCCGAGCTAAAGTTTTTGCTGAAGCTTCCCAATTATAAGCAAAAGACCATTGAAGCTTTTTTAGACATTGCCAGAGAAGATGAATTTTCCGGCGGGGAACTGATTAACGTATATCACGAATATGTAAAACAGCCTGACGAAGAAAAAGAACGTCTTTTGCTCCTTCACAACTATGAGGATATCATTGGCATGCCGGAGCTGCTTCCTGTGTTATCCTATCAGGAGCTTTTCCACGGACAGTATGCGGTGAAACAAACCGAGATTGGAACCTACAAAGCCATCGATGGTACACAGCAAAAGGAGCTTTTGATTTCTCTAAAAAATGACTACTTGGTTCCCAAAAGGGCGTCCTTTCAATGGCATGAATTTTATATGATCATGAAAGGGGATACCACCACCATACGAATTCCGATATACAAAGGGGAACTTCGCTATTTCTATCCAAATTATAAGGATTACTACTATCTTCCTCAGGAGGATATGGCGATTCATAAAAGCGTAGCCACTTTTGTAGACAAGGGGTATCGTGAAAATGCAAAAGCTTCCACCTGTTACACCAGAAAAGAAGGCGAGTTTTTGCCACAGTACTATACCATTATGAATCCTGAGTTCAAAAAAGAATACAAAGATAAAATAAGCTATTTTGAACTTACAGACGATTTTTGCGCATCTGATATCATGCTTCGTCGATATGTGGATCACATCTTACAACAGATGCTACGTAGATAATAAAAAGCTGTTCGACCATAATTATAATGTCGAACAGCTTTTTATTATACTCACTTTTCGGAATTGTGTTCCCGAGAATGAATTTTGCAATTCGAATCAGAACGTTTAAAAAGCGTCGGTACTTAATGAGCAATGTATTGCGAATTTAGTACCGCTACGCTTTTTGCAAACGAGAGTGGGTTCTGATTCAAATATGCAAATTCATTCGGGAGCACTTTTCCGAAATAGGATTTATTCTATTGCTTTTCAAAATAGAAAGAACTTAGTCTTGTAAATCCAATTTCTTTATAGTTTGTAATCTGTTCCGTACTTCCGATAAAAAGAACCCCGTTTTTCTTAAGGGAAGCATAGAACTTTTTATAAATCTCATCCTTTGCTTCATCTGTAAAGTAAATAACGACATTTCTGCAAAGAATCAAGTCACAGTCATCCGGATAAGGATCTTTTAGCAGATTATGTTCTTTAAAGGTAACGCATTTCTTGATTTCATCTGCAATCTGATAAGAATTTCCTACCTTTGTGAAATACTTTTTCTTAAATTCCTCCGGGACTCCCGCTATACTTTTTTCATTATAGAGACCGACCTGAGCCTGCTGTAACACCTGCTTATCAATATCCGTAGCAATAATATGAATATTGGAAAGTGGCATGAATTTTGAAAAAGCCATTGCAAGAGAATATGGTTCATCTCCTGTTGAACATGCTGCACTCCAGATCTTTAAATTCTTTCCATGGTCTTTTATGAGCTTTGGAATCACATTTTCATCCAAAAGCTTCCATTGATCTGGGTTGCGATAAAATTCAGATACATTGATGGTAAGGAAATTCACAAACTGCTCGAACAAATCCTTATCCTTCTTTAACATCTGAACATACTCTTCATAGGAGCTCGCATGATTCTTGGTCGCCAAGGTGTCAATTCGACGACGCATCTGCTTTTCTTTATAACAATTTAAATCAATTTTTGTAAGCTTTAATACTTCAGCTTTAAAACCTTCGTAATTATCTAACATAAAAACTCCCACCGTGCTCAAAATTGAGTCTTTTTTCCTATATGTATATCTAAAACAAAAGGAGCTGTTCAGCTAAACAGCTCCTTCATTCACTTTTATTCTTCTGTAGCAACTACTTCTTCGATATTAACATCAGCTACATCAGCATCATCAGAAGCTTCCTCTGCCTCTTCCGGAGCAGTTAAAGCCTTGATACTTAAGCTAATCTTCTTTTCTTCTTCGTTGAAATCAACGACCTTAGCTTCTACAGTATCACCAACCTTTAATACATCTGCAGGCTTCTCGATATGATCCTTTGAGATCTGAGAAACATGAAGTAATGCATCTACACCAGGAGCAAGCTCAACAAATGCACCAAAGTCAGTCATGCGGGCGACCTTACCGGTTACAACATTACCAACTGCATACTTTTCTGTTGCTCCATTCCAAGGATTTTCTTCCGGGAATTTCATTGAAAGTGCAATCTTGTTTTCACTGATGCTCTTAATAAATACCTTAACTGTATCTCCGACATTAAATACCTTCTTAGGATTTTCAACTCTTCCCCAGGACATTTCAGAGATATGAAGAAGTCCGTCTACTCCGCCGAGATCAATGAATGCACCGAAATCTGTAACATTCTTAACAGTTCCTTCTACTACATCTCCCTCACCAATCTTAGAAAGTAACTCCTTCTGTGCCTCTGCTTTCTTAGAAACAAGCAAGGTCTTTCTGTTACCAATTACTCTTCTCTTTCTTGGATCGAACTCAGTAATTACAAATTCAATCTCCTGATTCTTAAACTTTGACAGATCCTTTTCAAATGTATCTGATACCAGACTTGCAGGAATAAATACTCTGGTCTCATCAACGTTCACACAAACGCCGCCATCTAATACCTGTGAAACCTTCGCGGTTAATACTTCCTGATTCTCAAATGCTTCCTGTAATCTCTTGCTTCCCTTCTCAGCAGCAAGTCTCTTATGAGAAAGGATAACCTGTCCTTCGCCGTCATTTACCTTAATGACCTTAGCCTCAAGAACATCTCCTTCCTTTACTAAAGTGGTAAGATCAACGTTTGGCTCGTTTGTATATTCACTACGGGTAATGATTCCATCTGACTTATAACCGATATTTAAAACGATCTCTTCCGGCTTAACACCAATAACGGTACCTTCAACCACTTCTCCATTTCTAATAGTTTTTAAAGATGCTTCCAGCATTTGTTCAAAGCTCATTTCTGACATTCTTTGAAACCTCCTCGATAATATTATTTGGGGTTGAGGCCCCTGCGGTAATACCTACGTTATTGATGGATTTAAGCTTGCTATAGTCCATGTCATCACTTGTTTGAATATAGTAAGTATTTTCACATTCATTTTTACATATTTCAAATAATTTCTGCGTATTAGAGCTCTTTTTATCGCCAATCACAATCATTGCATCCGACTGTCCGGCAATTTTCCGTGCTTCTGTCTGACGTTCTTCCGTCGCATTACAGATAGTATTTAAAACAAGTATATCATAACCTTTTTTCGTTATAATTTCAACTAATTCTTGAAATTTATTGTAGTTAAATGTCGTTTGGGATACAATGACACATTTCTCATCCTGCAAAAGAGAAAATTCCTTAGCCTCCTCCTTTGTGCTGATGATGGAAACCCTTGTATCTTCTTTTACCCATCCGCGTATTCCGCACACTTCCGGATGATTTTCATTACCGAAAATCAGAATGGAATATCCCTTATTGCTGTACTCCTCCACAAGACGGTGGATTTTAAGCACAAAGGGGCAGGTAGCATCCACAATGGCAAATCCCGCCTGTTTTATGGTCTCATATTCCATACGGCTGATTCCATGGGATCGGATAATCATGGTGCCAACAGGATAATCTCCCAATTTATCCAGGGAATGAATTACGGTAACACCCTTCTTTTCTAAGTCCTTTACCACCTCTTCATTGTGAATGATCGGACCATAAGTATAAATAGGTGCATCTGCCTCTTCAATTTTTTCATAAACAACGTTTACCGCCCGCTTTACGCCGAAACAAAAACCGGCACTTTTTGCAAGAAGTACATTCATGTATTTACGCTCCTTGAATGATTTCTTTCATTTTTTCGACAACACCATCAATATCTAGTGTCGAAGAATCCAAAAGTACTGCATCTATTGCCTGCTTTAATGGAGAAACTTCACGATGCATGTCTCGGTAATCCCGGTCAATAATGTCCTTCTCAATATCCTCCAGATTACATTCGACACCCTTTTCCCGCAGTTCTTTGTATCTTCGTTCGGCCCGTACCTTAGAGCTTGCCGTTAGATAAATCTTTACATCTGCCTTCGGAAGCACAACGGTGCCGATATCTCTTCCATCCATAATAACATCTGCCTTTTTGGCTAATTGCTGCTGAAGCTCTACCAGCTTTTCCCGGACAACCGGATAAACACTCGTTGCGCTTGCCATATTTCCTACCTCTTCCGTACGAATCACGCCATTGACATTTTCTCCGTTTAGAATCACACACTGCTCGCCATTTACATATTCGATGGAAATGTCCACATTTTTACAGGCATTGGTAATCCCCTCTAAATCATCGGAAGCAATCTGATTCTGAATAAAATAGTATGCCATTGCACGATACATAGCTCCTGTATCCACATAAATGTAGCCCAAATCCTTTGCCAACTTCTTTGCGATTGTACTCTTTCCGGCACCAGCCGGACCATCAATTGCTATATTAAAACTCATCGTTTATTCTCCTTATCTTTATTCTACGCTTATTCCTGCCAGATATCCGGTGGACCAGGCAATCTGAAGATTGTATCCGCCGGTATAAGCATCCAAATCCAATACTTCACCGCAAAAATATAGGCCGCGAATCAATTTGGATTCCATCGTGGAAGGATTTACATCTTTTACCGAGACTCCGCCTTTTGTAATAATCGCTTCCTTAAAGCCTCTTGTTCCGGTTATGGTAAGCTCTAAATTCTTAATAAGATGAACAAAAGCTTTTCTTTCTTCTTTTGCAATTTCATTTACCTTTTTATCCGGATCAATCCCGGACAATTCAATCATAACAGGAATCAGTTTTGCCGGAAAAAGATGGGAAACTGCATTTTTGAACTGCTTGTTTTTTGCCTCTTCAAAGTCCTTTAATACCCGCTTATCCAGCGTGTCCTCATCAAGAGCCGGTTTTAAATCTATAAAAAGAGAAAGTCCCTTTTCGATTTCTTCCGGTTTTATGGCCGCACTTGCTGACAGGATAACCGGTCCGCTCACTCCAAAATGCGTAAACAGCATTTCTCCAAAATCGTCATAGACCGTCTTTTTCTCATTTTTTATTGCAATCCGGATATTTTTAAGAGAAAGCCCCTGCAAATCCCTGCACCAGATCTCCTTAACCTCAAAAGGAACCAGCGAAGGCGTGGTGTTCTTTATCCGATGCCCGGATTCCTCTGCAAACCGGTATCCATCCCCGGTAGAACCGGTTGTGGGATAGGATAAACCTCCGGTGGCAACAATCACCGCGTCTGCATACAGCTCTTTTCTGTTAGAAAGAACAACCCCTTTGATACGCTCTTCCTCTACGAGCAGTCTCTCCACCTTGGTATACAAAAGGATTTCCACCTTTTCGGTAAGCAGCGCTCTTTGAAGAGCAGCTATCACATCTGAGGAATGGTCGGATACGGGAAATACCCGATTTCCTCTCTCCACCTTTGTAGGAAGTCCATGTTCTTCGAAAAAAGAAATCACCATCTGATTGTCGAAGGAATAAAATGCACTGTATAAAAATTTGGGATTAGAAACAACATGGTCAAATAAATCCTCCATATCACCGGCATTCGTTATATTGCATCTTCCTTTTCCGGTAATATAAAGCTTTTTTCCCAGTTTTTCGTTCTTCTCTATTAAAGTAACTTTGTGCCCGTTTTTTGCTGCAAAAAGCGCTGCAAACATTCCAGCCGGGCCGCCGCCAATTACGATCACTTCAGACATTAATCATTTCCTTTTAATTTTGCATAATGCATTTTGATGGAATCATCAATATAGTTGATTTCATCATTGTCATAAACCTGATACTCGTCCCAGATTTCCTCTAACATCGTAAGGGTTCCGGCAACTTCCTTTTGCTTTTTCATACACAGTGCAACAATCAAAGCATTTATTACCGAAAGCGGCGCTACAAGGGAATCTACAATGGATGCCATGTCGCTGTCTGCAATCAGATTGCAGGAGGAATACAGATTCATCGGAGAATGCACACTATCTGTAATGGTAATCACCTTTGCATTTCGGTTATTCGCAAATTCCAGCGCCTTTAATGTTCTCATGGAATATCGAGGAAAGCTGATTCCGATAATCACATCCTTTTCGTTGATCCGAACCATCTGTTCAAATAATTCACTGGAGCTGTTTGTGGTTAGAAGCGTCACATGATCAAACATTAAATTTAAATAGAAGCCTAAAAAGCTTGCCAACGGTGCGCAGCTACGAATTCCAACAATATAGATCCGCTTTGCGTTCAATATGGTATTTACCGCAGCTTCAAAGGCATTATGATCGATTTTATCCAACGTTGTTTTGATCTTATCTGCATCCGAGCGAAGTACTTCCTGTAAAATTTCGGACTGGCTGATTCTTCCGTAGGTTACTTCCATTCTTTGAATAGAAGTCAGCTTATTACGAACCAGCTCCTCCAGTGCATTCTGAAATTCCGGATACCCTTTATATCCCAGATAAGTTGCAAACCGAACGACAGTAGATTCACTTACCCCAACGGTCTCTCCCATTTTTGCCGCAGTAAGAAAAGCTGCCTTATCGTAATTATCCGTAATGTAGGTTGCAAGCAACTTTTGTCCTTTACTCATGGAAGAGTATTTGTTATTGATTCGATTTAATAGCTCATTGTTATTTGACACAACATAAACCCCTTTATATTTATCTTTTGGTTTCGTGTGCATATATGAATTTGCATATTCGATTCAGAACCCGCTTTCGCTTGTAAAAAGCGTAACGGTACTAAATTCGCAATAAATTGCTCATTAAGTGCCGACGCTTTTTAAACGTTCTGATTCGAATAGCAAAATTCATATAAAGCACACAAACCCCAAAAATTATTCACCCTATTTATTAATTTCCATTCTGATTCTATCACATTCAAAAAGAAAATCAACAGAACACTTTGAAATCAAAATGAAAAAAGTCCCTTACTTACCTTTGGGCGTAAGTAAGAGACTTTTCATTATTTAGAAGTTAAATTGATTCTTAAACAGGATAAGCTCCGTTTTTGGTATCTGCGGTCTTGGCATCAACGCCTGTCTGCTGTGCCTCACGATACTTGAAGAACTCGGTTGCTACCTGTGGGAATAATGCGTAGGTAAGGACATCCTCATCCTGCTGTTTCCACTGCTTCATTTCCTCTTCGAACTTAGCAAGTCCCGGCTCAAGAAGGTCTGCCGGACGACAGGTAATTGCATTTTTGGCATCATCACCCAATACTTTTTCAACTACTTCCGGATTGAAAGGCTTTACTGTCTGACCATATTTTCCAAGTAAAATATCCTTTGTCTGTGCGGTAGCTACTTTGTAGCGCTCACCCATAAGCACATTAAATACAGCCTGAGTACCTACAATCTGTGAAGAAGGAGTTACAAGAGGTGGCTCACCAAGATCTTTACGAACTCTTGGAACCTCCTTTAATACTTCATCATACTTATCCTCTGCTCCCTGCTCCTTCAACTGTGAAACAAGGTTGGAAAGCATTCCGCCAGGAACCTGATATTTTAAGGTCTGAATATTTACGCCAAGCACCTTTGGATTGAGCAGTCCGCTCTTTAATGCTTCCTCGCGGATTGGCTGGAAGTAATCACAGATTTCTGAAAGAAGATCCAGATCCAGTCCGGTGTCATACTCGGTTCCCTCAAAAGCTTTAACCATAACTTCTGTAGCCGGCTGGCTTGTACCAAGGGCAAGTGGTGACATTGCGGTATCAATAATATCGCAGCCTGCTTCAACGGCCTTCAAATAGGTCATGGAAGCCACACCGGAAGTATAGTGGGTATGAAGCTCAATCGGAAGCTTTGTGGCTGATTTTAATGCCTGTACAAGCTCTGTTGCAGCGGAAGGAACCAAAAGACCTGCCATATCCTTGATACAGATGGAATCAGCTCCCATATCTTCGATTTTCTTTGCCATATCCATCCAGTAATCTAACGTATAAGCATCGCCCAAGGTATAGGATAATGCAACCTGTGCATGTCCTTTTTCTTTGTTACAAGCAGATACTGCAGTCTGAAGATTACGAACATCATTTAAGCAGTCAAAAATTCGAATAATATCGATTCCGTTTGCAATGGATTTCTGAACAAAATACTCTACAACATCATCCGGATACTGGCTGTATCCCAAAATATTCTGTCCACGGAAAAGCATCTGTAATTTTGTATTTTTAAATCCGTCTCTTAACTTGCGAAGACGATCCCATGGATCTTCCTTTAAGAAACGAAGTGATGCATCAAAGGTAGCTCCTCCCCAGCACTCAACTGCATTGTATCCAACCTTATCCATCTTATCGATAATAGGAAGCATCTGCTCTGTTGTCATACGAGTTGCAATCAAAGACTGGTGTGCATCACGTAAAATTGTCTCAGTAATTTTAACGCCCATTTTATTATGATCCTTTCTTAATTCTATCCCAAAATTAGATACCAAAGATTGCCATGAAGCATCCTGCAGCAACTGCTGTTCCGATAACACCGGCAACGTTTGGACCCATCGCATGCATCAATAAGAAGTTGGTAGGATCTTCTTCCGCACCAACCTTCTGCGATACACGTGCAGCCATTGGAACCGCAGATACACCTGCCGAGCCAATCAGCGGATTAATCTTACCCTTGGTTACAAAGCATAATAACTTACCGAATAATACACCGGCAGCAGTACCAACCATGAATGCAACAAGACCTAAGATAACAATCTTGATGGTACTCCAGTTTAAAAAGCTCTCTGCACTTGTGGTCGCACCAACGGAAGTTCCAAGTAAGATAACTACAATGTACATAAGTGCATTACTTGCGGTCTCCTGTAACTGGCGGACAACACCGGACTCACGGAACAGATTACCTAACATAAGCATACCAACAAGGGGTGCTGTTGTAGGAAGTAATGTACATACAACAATCGTAACAACAATCGGGAATAAAATCTTTTCAAGCTTACTTACCGGGCGAAGGTTTGCCATCTTAATCTGGCGTTCCTTCTTGGTTGTAAACAATTTCATAATTGGTGGCTGTATAACAGGAACTAATGCCATATAGGAATATGCCGCCACCGCAATCGGTCCCATAAGACCGGTCTGTCCCAATTTTCCGGCAAGGAAAATTGAGGTTGGTCCGTCTGCTCCACCGATAATGGAAACTGCAGCTGCTGCCTTGTCATTAAATCCAAGAATAATTGCAAGGAAGTATGCGCTGAAGATACCAAACTGCGCTGCTGCTCCCATAAGGAAACTGATTGGGTTAGCAATCAATGGACCAAAGTCAGTCATTGCGCCTACGCCCATGAAAATAAGGGAAGGCAAAATGGACCACTCATCCAAAGTATAGAAATAATAAAGTAAACCACCTACACCATTGCTTGTCTGTTCCGGGCTTGCAATAATATCCGGATAGATATTTACAAGAAGCATACCAAATGCAATCGGTACTAAAAGCAATGGTTCAAAGCCCTTCTTTATTGCGAGAAAAAGGAACACACATGCAATAAAAATCATCACGTAATTTCCAACAGTCAGATTGAAAAAGGCTGTCTGATGCAGGAGGTTTGTTAAGGTTTCACCTACATAACTCACGTTTTTTTCCTCCTCAAGATACCCACTAATTTAAAGTTGCAAGCAATGCTCCGGATTCTACAGAGTCACCAACTGAAACCTCAATACTTGCTACTGTTCCATCCTGTGGAGCAACAACAGGCGTTTCCATCTTCATGATCTCAAGGACAAGAATGGTATCACCCTTCTTAACAGCCTGTCCCGGCTTAGCCTCGATCTTAAATACCTTTCCGGCTGCACCTGCCTCAATCTTAACGCTTCCTGCTGTGCCGGATGCTGCTGCCTTTGGAGCTGCCGGTGCTGCTGGTGCTGCTGCACGTCTTGGTGCTGCTGCCGGAGCAGATGTGCTTCCTGTCTCTTCTACGGTAACATCGTATACATTTCCGTTTACGGTAATCGTGTAATTCTTCATGATTTATTATCCTCCTAATTATCTTCTATTAATGGAACGTACTACGAAATCACTGGTAGAAGTTCCTTCACTTGCAGCAATTGCCGCTGCAATTACAGCGATAAGTTCTGTATCATCCGTCTCATCAGACGTAACCTCAGCTTCCTCTGCCGGAGCGTTATATTTCTCCAATGCATCTGCTGCTGACTGTGCAGCCTTTGCAGCTGCCTTTTCTTTTTTCTTCTTCTCCATGTATGGGAAGATGTTAAATGCGTAGATAATCAAGCTAATCAGAATAAGTACGCAGAATACGATTGATATGGAAATCAAGGTATTCATTCCTGCTTTACTCATCTTTTCGCCTAAGCTGTATACCGGATTAATGGAGATACCGGTGATTTCCATAGAAAAATATTCATATACAACTTCAAATTGTACTTCTCTGGTTGATTCATCTGCTGCGGTAAATATCAGATTCAGATCCGTAGTAAGGGTATTACCGGCTTTCGTTACGGTAAAACTGCTCTCATCCCAATCGGTAAATGTACCAAATTCTTCACCTACGGCATCCCACTCTGCTGCTGCCAGAACCTGTGTATCCGAAACACCATTCTGAATGAAATAGTCATAGTAATCGGCATTTTGGCGTTCTTTCAAATCTGCTGATTCTATTCCAAATACTCCGCACATCTGAGAAACAGCACCTACCATTCCTAAGTTGTCATATAAATTTTCTTCCAGTTCATCATAGGAATAGCCGTTATAGTCTACCGTTCTTGGATCTGTTCCACATGCAGTGAGCATCATAGCCAGAGTCATGACGATGCTAAGCATCAAAGCAATTCTCTTTTTCATAAATGTCACCTTTCTATTTTGTTCCATGCTTCTTGTCCGGCTCGCTGACATACTTTGTATAAAGCATCTCAAATGCAGCAATCAGATATCTTCTTGTGTCAGCAGGATCAAGAATCAAATCAACATATCCTCTCTTTGCAGCAGACTCGATGCTTGACTGAAGGGCATCATACTCTGCAGCTTTTTCATTTAAGGTTGCAGCGTCAGCATCCGGATAAATAATCTTTGCTGCAAGCTTTGCATCCATCATTCCAACCTTTGCGTCAGCCCATGCATAAACAAGATCTGCACCGATGGATTTTGAATTCATAGATACAAACGGGCTTCCGTATGCGGTTCCGGTGATCAAATTCACTTTTGCACAGGTAGCATTTGCAAAAGCATAGGTCATCCGGGCAAGAGCTTTTGCAAGTCTCTTTTCGGAACACTTGGTTGCTGCAAATCCCTCAACGTTGGTAAGTGTAAGAACCGGAATAGAATAAGCATCACAGAATTGTACAAAATCTGTTGCTTTTTCACAGCCTCTTGCGGTAAGTCCTTTAGAGAACTCTTCCGCTTTCTTTCCCTCTTCATCATAAATTTCTGAGCAATTTGCAACTGCACCGATAGTCATACCGTTTAAACGAATGAAACCGGTAACCATATTCTTTGCGTAGTTTGCCTTTGTCTCAAAGAATAAATTGTCGTCAGCAATCTGCTCAAGAACAAATCTCGGATCTGCTTTCATCGCATCCACATTCTCAACGATGCGATTCAAATCATCCTCGCAGTCTGCGGTATAGACATCTCCCTCGTTATTTGCCGGAAGAAGTCCCACAAGCTGGCGAATGTTTGCAAAGATTTCATCCTCTGTTCCGACGAAATCCACACAACCGTTTTCGGTGCTTGTAAATTCTGCTGAAGCGGTATCGCAGGACTCCACTCTGTTTCCGGTAATGGCATCCGGGGAATTAACAAACATTCTTCCTTTTTCGTTCTCAATGAATACGAAATCAGAAAGTGCAGGAACAACGGAAAGTCCGCCACCACAATTTCCAAACACAACAGAAATCTGTGGGATAATACCACTTGCTGCTACTTCCTTTGCATAGATCTGTCCAAGTCCGTCCAAAGCATCTACAGACTCCTGGAGACGGATTCCCGCACAATCAATAAGACCGATGACCGGGGCTCCCATCTTCATTGCCATGTCATAAACTGAAGCAATTTTCTTTGCATGCATTTCACCGATGGTTCCGTTTAACACAGAAGCATCCTGACTATATACAAAAACCAGGTTGCCATCGATAAGACCATGACCAATAATAACACCATCAGATGGTGCTTTCTCTGCAGTAAGATTAAAATCTGTGCTGCGGGCAGTTACGAGAGAGCCAATTTCCATAAAACTGCTCTCATCGACCAACTTAGCGATGCGCTGCATAGCTAAGCTTGCGTTATTATTACTCATCTTTTGACCTCCATTTATATAAAAATAAAAATTTTCCGCTATTATCTATTCTACTTCATTTGTTGTCGATTTTCAACAAAAGAAAGGAATTATTTTCTAATCTTTGGAAATTAAAGTTGATACGCCTCAAATACGCATTTTCCTAGGTTGATGAAGCTCCATTCCGGGATTTCTTCCGTATTTGTAATCGGTATTTCAAGTATGGTTTCTCCATTTAATTTTACCTGTACAGTTCCGAGCCTCTGCCCCGTCTCTACCGGTGCGCAGAGTACGGTTTCCTGTTTTACTTCAACAGTCACCTGATCTTCCTCCGACAACAGATATTCAAAACTATACGCTTCGAAATCGACCTGGGGCTCTATGTAAAAATCCCGATTCCAAAAGGAAAGGGATTCCTCTTTCATTCCGTCTTTTACAAGTATACAGTTTATTTTTGGGGAAATTTTGATTTTCTTCTTTTCATAATTTTCGATTCCATAAGTAAATAGATTTTTTGCATCCGACCACTTATATGTTTTATTATTTGGCCAGCCACAAGCTAAAAGGGATATACAAAATTTCTTTCCATCTTTCTCATAGGCCGCCACATAGCAGTACCCTGCGGTTGCAGTGAATCCTGTTTTTCCCGTTATTGCACCCTCCATCATATCCAAAAAGGAATTCTTGTTGGTGCACCGAAAGCTTCTCCCATCCAGATCCGAAAAATCATAGCTTCTGCACTCTGTTATAGCTAAGAACGTCTCTGCCTTGGGCGAATCCCACGCACAGTATTTCATAATCCGGCACAAATCTTCTGCCGTCGTATGATGCATGCCGTTTTCATCCGTTGCATCCAGACCGTTTGGGGTAATAAAATAGGTATCTTCACAGCCTAAGGATGCCGCTTTTTCATTCATCAGTCCTGCAAAAGCTTCTGTTGATCCCGCAATATGTTCTGCAATAGCAACCGCTGTATCATTATAGGATTCCAGCATCAATGCATACAAAAGATCCTTTAAATGAAATTCTTCCCCTTCCTGCATTCCAAGATGTACTTTGGGCTGAACCGATGCATTTTGGGAAGCCGTAACAACGCTTTCCAAATCCCCAAGCTCAAGAGCAAGAATACAGGTCATAATTTTCGTTGTACTTGCATTTGCCAGAGGGATTGTTTCTTCCTTTCCATATAAAACTCTTCCGCTATCCCCATCCATAAGCGCACAGGATTTCGAATAGAGCTTGTTATTCAAATTTGTATCCGCATTAACACGGCAGGGAAAGCAGGAAAGAACAACAGCAAAAACAAGGGAAAAGACGATAAATCTAAATTTGCGCATAAAAAATCATATACATCACATTTCTTATTATGTAATGTATATGATTCTATCTGCTTGTTTTATGAAATTATACATCAAGCTGCACATGCATCTCTGCTTCTGCTTCCTGCTTGAATTCTTCAATCTGGACCTGACTTAATACCGGAAGTTCATCGATAGAAGAAACCCCAAAGGATCTTAAGAATTCCTCTGTTGTGCCAAACAAAAGTGGTCTGCCGGGGGCATCTAATCTTCCAAGCTCTTTCACCAGCTCATACTCCACCAGCTTGCTTACCGCATGTTCACAGGAAACCCCGCGGATTTTTTCAATCTCAGACTTTGTAATCGGCTGCTTATATGCGATAATGGAAAGCGTCTCCAGAAGTACATCGGTAAGAACACGTTTTTTCGGCTGCTTTGCAATCTTAATTAAGTACTCGTACATCTCAGCCTTTGTACACATCTGATATGCCCCATCCAGTTCGATGATACGAACCCCGATAGAGGGATCTTCATAGTGCTCCATCATTTTTTCAAGAATGTCTTTTGTCTGCTTTTTATCCAAATCAATGGCATCCGCAATTTTATCCAGCTCCACGGAATCTCCCATGGTAAATAAAATCGCTTCTATAATCGCCTCATAATTCTTTTCTTCCATAACGAAACTAAAACTCCCTACGCAGCAATTTTTGAATCAATCTTAATATCATCAAAAATCTTCTCCTGAGAAATAAATATCTCTCCGGTTTTCATAAGCTCTAAGATTGCAAGAAACGTAACAACAATTTCTACTTTGCTTGCCTGTGCCTCCAAAAGATTTCGGAAAGAGAAATGCTTATGCTCCCTCGCATAATTGGAAAGGAATGACATCTTCTCTTCCAGAGAGACTTCTTCCTTCTGGATCTTTCCGAACTTTGAACGAACCGGATCAATTTTATCCACCTGCTTCTTCATAATGCTCTGGAAAATCTCGTTCAGCTTTGCCAGTGTAATATCCGAAACAAGCTCATCCAGATTAATGGGCTCTTCATAGGCAGCGACTTCCGCCGGTATGGTGGGAGCCTTAAACATCACACGATCCGCATCGATTTGTCTGTCCTTCAACTCATATGCCATGCATTTATACATCTTATATTCCAAAAGCTGCTGAACAAGCTCTGCACGAGGATCTTCCTCCTCTTCCTCTGCATTCGGGTCTGCCGGCAAAAGCATCTTGGATTTAATGTCGATAAGGGTGGCCGCCATGACAAGGAACTCGCTTAACACATTCAGATCCTGACGCTTCATCTCTGCAATATATTCCATATACTGTGCCGTAATCTCCACAATCGGAATATCATAAATATTCACTTTATTCTTTTCAATTAAAAACAAAAGCAGATCGAGAGGTCCCTCAAACACCTGCAGCTTCACTGTTAAGTCCATCGTCTGTTTCTCCTTACTACTTTTGTTATTCTACACGCATAATTTGTTTTTTTCAAGTACAAAATACAATATTTAGTGTTTTATTTCCAGATTTGGTACTATATTTAGTGAACAGATGTTCTTTTTCATATCGCAGATTGAATTAACTGATCTACATTTAGAATTCCCCAGGATTTTCTGTGATCTTCTTTTTTCAAAGGGGTAACGGAATCATACAGATATACCTTGATTTCCTCCGGTGTAATCTCCGGCTTTTTCTCCATCAAAAGCGCAATTGCGCCACATACAATTGGTGCTGCCATTGAGGTTCCCGTTTTCGAAAGGTAACCTTTATGATCATTTTTCGTACTGATAATATCCGTCCCCGGAGCCAGAATCTCAGGCTTTACAATGCAGCAAGTGGTGGGACCTTTCCCACTGTAACTGTTTTTCTGATCATCCATGGAGCCAACTGTAATCAGCTTTCTTGAAATTCCCGGTACCGTTACAGTATTTTCTCCCGGTCCGTTATTTCCCGCCGCAGTTATCACTACAATTCCCATATCCCACAAATCCTCCAGCATATGAATCAGTTGTTCCTGTTCCCTATTGCCTGCTCCCGGAAGATATCCAATGGAAAAATTCAGGATTCGCACATTATACTTTTTTGCATTATTCCGAATAAACTCAAGAGCTTTTAACACATTTTCCGTTGATCCGTTTCCATATCTGTCAAGCACCTTCATAGCCGAAATTTTTGCACCGGGCGCCAACCCTGCATATTTTCCCATAGAATTAGTACCCATACCGCAGATAATACCTGCAATATGGGTACCATGTCCATTGTCATCATAGCACAGTTCTTTTTTGTTGACATAATCTCGAAAACATACCACCTTATCTTTTAAATCCGGGTGGAAAACATCTACACCGGTATCTAACAATGCAACCGTAACATTTTTTCCTGTATATCCACTCTCATACACGTGCTTCGCACAAACAATTTCTTTTACACGATTCATACAAATACAAAGGGAACTTCGATTTTACTATATTTTATGATCAAAAAGAAAAATTGTGCTTTTATTAATTATATTGAGCCGAAGCAATCAACTCCAAAATTGTATCTGACAATTCCAGCCATCTTGTCTTACTCATTCTTAGCAAAATGCCTTGTCCGGATATTCTTCCATAGGTTGATAGCCTTTTCCGAAACATCCATAAAAATATAAGAAATCCGAATCTTTTTCCGTCGAGAAAAAAATGTTGATTCCCCAGTCTGGAGAGGCTTCACTTTCTGCTGTTGCACCATAATATGCATCCGTACTGTACATAAATTCATCATAGTAATCGATGGAAAGCTGCCGTTCTACGCCATAGGCATCGGTATATTGATAGATATATTTTTCTTTGGGATGCACCTCTGCTGAATCTGTCTCAAGCTTAGCGCATCCTATGAGCAACATAGATAATAAGAAAACGACAGACCCTCGTAATATATTCTTCATAAGTTTCGCTCCGTACTTTTGTGAATAAAACACAATACCCGTCTGCATAAGTATCACTCATCTTACGTTTTTACAAAAGACATTCTCTCCTGTTCAGAAAGCTCTGCAACTTTCACACCTCTTTCCTTAGCATAAGCCATAAGACCTCTCAAATCCATTTTTTGCTGAATTTGACTCAATAATATCGGATCTGGTGTCTTCTTTAATGATTCTCTATACCTCTTCATCTGTCCATTCATAATCATACACCTCCATTATTTTCTGAGCATTGACCTCATCAATGGCAAATTGATACGGATGAAGCACTCCAATGACTTCTCCATTAAATGCTTTAACATAATGATCAAGTAACTCCTGATTAGCTGCAAATCCATACATATATCCATCATAACCATAGTCAAGAGATTTTTGCGCCGCTATAGCGAATAAATGTCCTCCTACTCCTAAGTATCGAACATCTTCTGTCAATAACTTATTATTATCCGGACTGGTACACATCCACACAATATACAAAGCTTTCATATCCTTATCGGGTGCAATTGCAACTAATCCCTGTATATCAACTGAGCCCTCGACAACAAGCGCATAAATTTCATTTTCCTCCGCCAAAGAAGCCCAATTAACATACCAGCCATTTTTCTTGTTGTATTTTTTCAAAAAAGACTTGCGCCTGACCCTAATAACCTCCGTCTGAATCAATTCACCGGTTTTGCTATCTTTTAAACAAGGCGTAAACATGTCGATCACAACATTTATCATGTCATTACCTTCCCATACCCTTACTACATACACAAATAATTTCATTGATTTTATATTCAATATTCTTATGTATATTATACGCCAAAATCAAATGATTCTCAATTATTTTCTAATAAAGGAGAAATTCAGTCAAACAAGATTTCATCTACCCCAACAAATGCATATCCCCGCCCCTTAAGCTCGTCAATTACAGTAAGAGCTGCATCTACGGAAGATTGTGAAGCATCATGAAAAAGTATGATATTGCGGTCATCTACATCTTTTAGTACACGTGTAATAACCGTTCCTGCATCACTGGTATCCCAATCCTTTGGGTCAATGTCCCACAATACTTCGATCATCCCTGTCTTATCCCCCAATTCCTTGCTCCAGGAGCCAAAAGGCGGGCGGATATATATTGGACATTCTCCTGTGATATTCTCAATAACCTTGTTCGTCTCGTTAACCTCGTATTCAATTTCCTCATAGTCAAGGCAGCAAAGATTGACATGGGAATAGGTATGGTTGCCTATCTCATGCCCCTCTTCCTCCATCCTCTCAATAATATCCGGATACAACTCTGCTTCCTCTCCAATCACAAAAAAGGTCGCCTTCACATCCCGTTCCTTCAGGCCATCCAGTAGCTTAGGCGTATATATCGGATTAGGTCCATCATCGAATGTGATTGCCACCTTTCTGTCCTCAATATACGCTTCGCCAGCGGACGCAGTTGTCACCACTGCCACCGCTCTGCCTCCAAACCATAAAAGAATTCCCAAGGCAACTGTGCAAAGCACCTTCACCCACTTCAACACATTTACCATCCACATTCTTCTTCATAATACTTTATGCAGATCATCCAGCAGTATGTCATGAAATAATATCCTTCTGAACGTAAAAGAATCTGCCATCCAATGATGACAGATTCCAATACTTCAATTTCTATTTCATATAATGTTGTCACGAATGAATTTTGCTATTCGAATCAGAACGTTTAAAAAGCGTCGGCACTTAATGAG
>JBJENM010000154.1:0-27732 GCA_051880175.1 Agathobacter sp.
TTTATTTGTTGATCATAGCTTCGCTATTCTCAACAGGGCCTTGCCCTAACAAAAAGAAACGAGAGACTTTTCAGCCTCTCGTAATCAGCTTCAGTATTCGGTCAATTTTTATTTTACCGTCCTGTCAGAACCGTCACAGTGCTTTTTACAAACGAAAGTGGGGTCTGCTTCATGCTTGATTGATAAATTGTATAATTTCGCCGGTTGCTTTTTTTCCAGTACCTAAAATCTATGAAAAAAGCGGCATTTTAAGCGCTTTTTATGGTCGATTGTATGTTTTCGCTGGATCAATTTTAGCCTGTACCTAAGAAATTGCAAATATTAGGTATACCGCGAAGTCCACTCCTCAAAATAATACAATTCGCATGAAAAATCTGCAATTCGAAGCTGTTTTTCAAGAATTTTAGGTATACGACAGTTCTGGCACCTCAAATCTTGCCAAATTCCACAATTCTGATTCAAATATGCAAATTCATTCAGACACACAATTGCAAAAAGGGAATTCATTTTTCTACTTAGATGCTTCTACAAATTCTTCCAGCTTCTTATATGCTGCGCCGCTGTCGATCAGCTCTGCTGCAAGCATCACTCCGTCTGCGAGGGTTTTCGCTTTTTCACCGATATAAAGTGCTGCTCCGGCGTTAAGAAGTACTGTGGTTCTCTTTGGTCCCTGCTCCTTGCCGCTTAAAATATCTCTTGTAATCTGTGCGTTTTCTTCCGGTGTACCACCAACGAGATCTTCTTTTTTGCAGGATGTAAATCCAAAATCCTCCGGCTTGATTTCATAAGTCTTGTAGGTTCCTTCTTTAAATTCACATACCAGAGTTGGTCCTACTGCGGAAATTTCATCCAGTTTTTCTCTTCCGAAAACAACCATTCCATTTTTTACACCAAGATTGGATAATACATGCGCAAGCGGCTCCACCAATGATTCATCATACACACCAAGAAGCTGTCTCTTCGGATGCACCGGATTGGTAAGAGGTCCTAAGATGTTGAATACGGTACGAATACCCAGTTCCTTTCGGATTGATCCGACATACTTCATGGAAGTATGATACTTCTGTGCAAAGAAGAAGCATACGCCGACATTCTGTAACAATTCCACACATTTTTCAGGCTCAAGACTGATATTTGCACCAAGAGCCTCTAAGCAGTCTGCCGTACCGGATTTTGAAGATGCAGCTCTGTTTCCATGCTTAGAAACCTTCATTCCGCCTGCTGCCGCTACAAAGGCAGATGTGGTGGAAATATTAAAGCTCTGTGCATTGTCTCCGCCGGTTCCCACAATTTCAAAGGTATCCATATCACCTGCATCTACCACAAGTGCGTGCTCCCTCATTGCTGCTGCACATCCTGCGATTTCATCGATGGTCTCCGCCTTGGTACTCTTGGTGGAAAGCGCCGCAAGGAATGCCGCATTCTGGGTTGGTGTAGTCTCTCCATTCATAATTTCATTCATTACTGCATAAGCCTCATCATATGTAAGATCCTGCTTATCTACGATTTTTACAATTGCTTCCTTAATCATTTTTCTTTTCCTCCTTACAATTGTCCTTTATCTATCTTACAGCTCATTCAATTCCTTCTTAAAGGTTCTGCAATATTCTGCTGCAACTTCCGGACTAAAGTTATTTTCTCTCATCAGATTGATGAAATGCGAGCCTACAATCGCACCGTCAATAATGTCCTTCATCGGAGCCACATCTGCTGCGGTACGAATTCCAAATCCCATCATAACCGGAATCTTGGAGACCTCTTTTACATAGCTTAGATAGCTGACTACCTCCTTGTGGAAATCCGCCGCCTGTCCGGTAACTCCCATAGAAGATACGCAGTATACAAAGCCTCTTGCATCCTCTAGGATCATTGGGACACGATCCTTTGATACCGGCGATACAAGCTGAATGAAAATGGTACGATCATCATTATCCAGTGCCTTTTTCATTTCCTCCTGTTCCTCAAAAGGAAGATCCGGTATGATGAGTCCATCTACTCCCACTTCTTTGCATTTCTTTGCGAACGCCTCCACTCCATAATGAAGTACGGTATTGTAATACATCATAAAAATAATCGGTACGTCTACACCATCTGCCCGCAACTCTTCCAACGCAACAAATATCTTTTTTAAGGTTGCGCCATTTTGGATTGCATCAAAGGATGCCTGCTGAATGACCGGACCATCTGCGATGGGATCGGAAAAAGGAATTCCCATCTCAATCACATCCACACCGGCTTTTTCCTGGGCCTTGATAATTTCCTTGGTAGCCGACAGATTCGGAAGTCCGGCTGTGATATAAGTAATAAATGCTTTCTCGCTTTTCTCTTTTAACGCTTCCATTCGAGCTTCTATTCTATTCTTACTCATTACTATTTTCCTTTCCTTTTTTAATTTAAGTATCCTTTTCCTGCAAGATAGTCGGAAATCGTATTTACATCCTTATCTCCACGTCCAGACAGACAGATAACCATTGACTGCTCCGGTGTCATCTCTTTTGCTTTCTTAAAGGCATATGCCATCGCATGGGCACTTTCAATTGCCGGGATGATTCCTTCCATCTGAGTAAGCTCCATCAGGGCATCCATTGCCTCTGTGTCTGTGATTGCAACATATTTTGCCCTTCCGCTGTCACGGAGGTATGCATGCTCCGGTCCTACTCCCGGATAATCAAGACCTGCTGAGATGGAATGGGCCAGCTGGACATTTCCATCCTCATCCTGTAGCAGATAGGATCTCATTCCATGAAGAACTCCCGGGTTGCCAAGGGCCATTGCTGAGGCGTGTTCTCCTGTTTCAATGCCCTTTCCGGCAGCCTCCACTCCGATCAGCTCTACGCCCTCTTCATCGATAAAATCTGCAAACATACCGATGGAATTTGAGCCGCCTCCCACACAGGCCATCACCACGTCCGGAAGTCTTCCCTCCGCTTCATAATGCTGTTTTTTGGCTTCACGGCTGATGACTGCCTGAAACTCCTTTACCATCTTTGGATATGGATAAGGGCCTACGGCAGAACCGATAATGTAAAAGGTATCCTCCGCTGTTTTTGCCCAGGTACGAATTGCCTCATTGGTTGCATCCTTTAGGGTATTGCTTCCGGATTCCACCGATACGACCTTTGCCCCAAGCATCTCCATACGCATCACATTCAGTGCCTGCCTCTGGATATCCTCTTTTCCCATATATACGGTACATTCCATGTTAAAAAGCGCTGCTCCTGTTGCAGTTGCAACACCATGCTGCCCTGCGCCGGTCTCTGCTATGACCTTGGTCTTTCCCATTCTCTTTGCGAGGAGGATCTGCCCGATTACGTTATTGATCTTGTGCGCTCCGGTATGATTTAAATCCTCTCTCTTTAAATAAATCTTTGTTCCATACTTCTCACTTAGTCTTTCTGCAAAATATAGTGGTGTTTCCCGTCCTACATATTGCTTTAAATAGTAATGATACTGTTCCAAAAACTTCGGATCGTGAATGGCTTCCTCAAAGGCCTCATCCACTTCCTTTAACGTATTCATCAGTGATTCCGAAACATACTGTCCGCCAAATTCTCCATAATAAGCTTTCTCGTTCATACTTTTATAATCCTTTCTATTCTTATCCTTTCGCTCTGGCCGCCAAGACAAAAGCCCTTACTTTTTCCTCGTCTTTTCCGGCCTCTCCTTCCACACCGGAGCTTACGTCAACGACATCCGGATGAAAAATTCCGATTCCCTGCTCCACATTGTCTGCATTTAGTCCTCCCGCTAAGACGAACCTTCTGTTAAAAAAAAGCTCCTCCGTCTGGGCGATTCGCTTACTCCAATCAAAGGTTTTTCCGCTTCCGTACTCTGCGCCGTCCACAACAAGTGCCTCTACTTTTTTGTTTAGCTGCTCGGGTAGCTCCTGCAAAAACCGTCGCTTTTCTTCGATTTGAGCCGGGTCTGCAATATTAAAGGCATACCACACCGGAATACGAGCAGCTTCAAGCACCTCCACGGTTAATTCTTTATGGATCTGAAATACATCAAAGATATCCGCTTCCTGAAGTTTCTCTATCATCGCAGCATTCGGAGATACCAAAACCGCAACCTTTTTGATATCCTTAGACAAGCATCCTGCAATTTCCTTTGCTTTTTCAATCGTCACATTTCTTTTGCTCTTTTCAAAAAAGACGAAGCCCGCATAATTTACATTATTTTCATTCAGATATGCTGCTTCCTCCTTTTTTGTTAAACCACATATCTTAATTTCCATATTTTATTCCTCGTAGATTGCTTTCCATCGCTTTGCCAGCTCTTTTGGATTGTCCGCCTCCATAAATGCCCGGCCAATCAAAAATCCGTCTACACCAACCTCATGAAGGAACCGGACATCCTCATCATTCATAATTCCGCTTTCTGTTACAAATACTTTATCCTTTGGAATATAGGGCCGAAGCCGTTTCGTATTTTCCAATGTAATGGAAAAATCCTTCAGATTCCGATTGTTTACCCCAACTATTCTTGGGTCGATTCTTAGTGCCCGCTCAATTTCATATTCATCATGGGTTTCTACCAGTACATCCAAATTTAAGGATCTTGCCAGCTGGTAAAAATCTTTCATTTGCACATCATCTAAAATTGCTGTAATAAGAAGTACTGCGTCGGCTCCGATTACCCTTGCTTCATAGAATTGATATTCTTCAATCATAAAGTCTTTCCTTAAAATCGGAAGGGGCGACTTTTGCCGGATCTGCTTTAGGTACTCGATGCTTCCATTGAAGTGATCCTCTTCTGTCAAACAGGAAATTGCATCCACCGATGCATTGTATTCATCGATTCGTTCCATCAAATCGATTTTACTGCTGATCTTTCCAAGGCTGGGAGAGGCTTTCTTAAATTCACCAATAATGGAAAGCCCCGGCTTTCTTAGATTCTCATAAAAGGAGCAGTTTCCATGGGGCAAATACTTTTGTTTTTTCATTGCCTGCTCCGCCAGATTTCTCATTTGGTTTTCGCTTATGCTTTCTTTTTGTATGGGAAGACGCTTTTTCTTATCTTCCACAATCTGATCTAAAATCATGTTCAAATCCTCTTTCCCTGCAAATATGCAAATTCATTTCGGAACACAAATTTTTAAAAAGCATTTGTAAAAACTTACATGGTTCCGTTTACGAAATTTTCAATAATACGTTTTCCGTGTTCCGTATAAATGGATTCCGGATGAAACTGAAGTCCCACAACCGGAAATTCTTTATGCCGGATTGCCATGATTTCACCATCCTCGGTTCTTGCCAGTACCTTTAAGCATTCCGGAAGATCCGCCTCCTGTACCGCAAGGGAATGGTATCTTGCCACCTTAATCGGTGAGTCGATTCCGGTAAATATGCTGCTTCCATCATGCTCAATCACGGATTGCTTTCCGTGAAAAAGCGCTTTCGCGTAGGATACGGTTCCGCCAAGGGCTTCTCCAATGCACTGATGCCCCAGACATATTCCCAGAATCGGCTTTTTTCCTGTAAACTCTTTTACCACATCCATGCACACCCCGGCTTCCTTCGGACTCTTTGGTCCCGGAGAAAGAATGATCCGCTCCGGATCTAATTTCTTAATCTCTTCGATGGTGATTTTATCGTTTCTTACAACCTTGATATCATCATTAAAAATGCCAATATACTGATACAGGTTATAAGTAAAAGAATCGTAATTATCTATTAACAGAATCATAAGTTTTCCTCCTCAACCAAGGTCTTTGCAAGGGCCATTACCTTGTTGCAGCACTCCAAATACTCATTCTTCGGAACAGAATCTGCAACGATTCCCGCTCCTGCCTGAAGATAAACCTTCTTTCCTTTCTTAATCATGGTGCGGATTGTAATACAAAAATCCATATCTCCCGAAAAATCGATGTATCCGGTTGCACCGCCATAAAGCCCTCTTCGAACGGTTTCTAACTCATCAATAATTTCCATTGCACGAATCTTTGGTGCTCCGCTTAAGGTTCCTGCCGGAAGGAAAGAAGAAACCAGATCTAACGGATGAAACTCTCCTTTTTTCCTACCTTCCACCATGGAGACGATATGCATGACATGGGAGTAATTTGCCACCTCCATAAACTGGGTAACCTTCACCGTTCCGAATTCACTGATGCGTCCCATATCATTTCTTGCGAGATCCACCAGCATGACATGCTCTGCGCGCTCCTTCTCATCTCTTAGAAGCTCATCCTTTAATAAGGCATCCTCCTCAGCATCCACACCTCTTCTTCTGGTTCCTGCAATCGGACAGGTATATACCCGGTTGTTCTGCTGCTTTACAATCATTTCCGGCGAGCTTCCGATAACTTCAAACTCCCCATAATTAAAATAGTATAGATACGGGGAAGGATTCAGCTCACGAAGCTCCTTATACAGTTCAAATCCATCCTGCTGTGTTTCAATCGTCCATCTCTGGGACAGCACTGTCTGGAAAATGTGTCCCTCTCTGATGTATTCCTTGATTTTCTCTACCTTTTCACTGTACTGCTCTAAGGTATCGGATTTTTTGATGATTTTTCCGTCGTGAACGAAATGCTTTTCTTTTTCTTTTCCGGCACCGCTTCTTGCCTTTTGGATCATTTCGGCAGCTTCTTTTTCCGCGAGAGCTCTTCCTTCCTTGGAATCCTCTCCCAGTACCACCGCGGTAAGAGTTTCCGCCACATGATCCACCATGATGAATTTTGTCATGAGCATCATCTGGATTGTTTCCACCCCGATTTCATCCGGATTATTGTCCGGAAGAACCTCTGCATACCGAATAAAATCATATCCAAGATTTCCAACTAATCCACCGGAAAAGGATAACTCTTCATTGTCTTTTACAATGTCAAACTCACTATAGTATTCTTTTAAGAGCTGAAGTGGATTTCCCTCCCGAATCTCCTCGGTTCCATCACTTTTTGTAATGACAAGGGCATTTCCCCTTGAAGTGATAATCTCCTCCGGGTCTGCGCCAAAAAAGGTATGCCGGTCGTAATTCTTATCGTAGCTTTCCAGTAAAAATCCTTTTTTCTTTCCCACCAGACTCTCATACATTCCTGTGGAAGTCTCATTTACAATACTGACTGTTTTCTTATACACACGAAGTCTTCTCATTTTTTTGCTCCTCATCTTTTTTCATAAAAAAATCCCTGACAGAATATGTTCTACTCTGTCAGGGACGATAACTCGTGGTGCCACCCTTATTCATCGCGCTGCCCATAATGGCATTTACAAAAAATAAAGCGGATTCTCCTAATCGGAAAATCCGCCACCAATTACGCGATCTCTGCGATACAGAAGATTACTCTTCGATATCTTACCCTTATAACGTAGGGAAACGGCGCTGCTACTTGGAACCCCCTTTCACTTTGCATCTAACGAATCCATTCCATCTAAATGCTCCTATCTGCTCACACCAGCCGCAGACTCTCTGAAAAGATCAGTTTAGTGTACTACTTTCGCTCATTGATTTTATATATCTGCTTTAATTGTTTGTAAGTTTACTACTTTAAAGTGTTCATGTCAATACGCCAAAAAAAATTTTTTCCCTTTTTACTTTTGTGTGTCAATGAATGAATTTTGCTATTTGAATCAGAACGTTTAAAAAGCGTCGGCACTTAATGAGCAATTTATTGCGAATTTAGTACCGCTACGCTTTTTACAAACGAGAGTGGGTTCTGATTCAAATATGCAAATTCATTCAGACACACAATGTAAAATGGGAGAAAATTTTAAAATAACGACAGCTGCTCCCCCGCTGTCTTATCCTCATACTTGTGCATGTAAGCAAACAACTGCTCTGCGTCACATACAATTCCCGCAGCCTTACATTCACTTTTCAGCAGCTGCCACAGATGCGGATGATTGGGTGATGGCAGTTCATAAGCATTTCCGTAAGTGCGAATATACCGTTCCTTCATACCGGGAAAATATTTATCCAGCTGTTTATAGTAATACTGCCTGTCGCCATCCCGCAGGGTCAGTCCGATTCCAAAGGAAAGTATGCCATATACCTTCGCCTCCCGGCAAATGCTAAGCAGTCCGGTGATATTTTCCTCCGTGTCATTGATAAAGGGCAGAATCGGTGTCATCCAGACAATGGTCGGAATTCCCTCATCCCTTAATATATTTAACACCTCAGCCCTCCTGCTGGTGGGACAGACGTTTGGTTCCAAAATTCTGCAAAGCTTATCATCATAGGTCGTCAGCGTTATCTGTACCACGCACTTTGCCTTCCTGTGAATACTTTTGAGCAAATCCAGATCACGAAGTATCCTGTCTGATTTTGTCTGAATCGACAGACCAAATCCATAGGCATCAATCAGCTCTAAACATCTTCTGGTCAGCTTTAGATCCTCTTCATAGTGCAGATAAGGGTCACTCATTGCACCGGTTCCAATCATGCATTTTTTCCGTTTGCTCCGAAGCGCCTTTTCCAAAAGCTCCGGTGCATTCTTCTTGACCTCAATATCCTCAAAGGGATGCTTCATTTGATAGCAGATACTCCGGGCATCACAATAAATACAGCCATGGGTACAGCCACGATAAATATTCATCCCGTTTTGTGCTGATAGGATTCCCTTTGCTTCTACCTGATGCATTACTTCGATCCCTTCATCTGCTCATGCTGCTTCTGATTGATATATTTTGCCACCACCTCCGAGCGGTTCTTCAGTCTGCATCCATAGATTACCCGGCCATCCGACAGAGTCTCCCTTCGAATGACAACGACAGACAGATTAAAGTTGGTTCCACCGGAGCCTGCAATAAAGTTCAGATAGAGCACATCCCCCTTCTGATACTGCTCTGTTCCCCGGGTGATAAAGGCAACACCGCTCTCACTGATATCTTTTACCGTAATCGGCTTCGGTTCATCCATTTCCGTTCTTCTGAGTAAGCCTTCCACCCCCACAAAGACGCGGAAATTTTGACGTCTGTTATAGGATACTGCCTCTTTTTTCGTTACAATAATATGTACACTGCCATATACCGGAAGCTTTATGTTTTTGACTGCGACGCCACGCCATATCTGCGGCTTATCATCCTTAATCAAAACCAGACTGTTCGTTACTCCCTCGGCATTAAAATTAATCAGTAAGTCCTGTTCACGGATTGCGTCCAATACCACAAATTTCAGAGACTTATTTTCCTTCTTTATAGCGTCAATTTTTTCTATATCTGCCGGATCTGTGATATTTGCAACCGTAGTTTTCAGATTTACCTTAGCATCATTATTCGATGCTTCTATCGAAACCTCTGTTTTTGGTGTAAGATCACTTACAAACATATGCTTCTCCTTTGAAACTTATTTCCTTTCCGTATTAACTTTCATTTTCTTTCGCTGTTGATGTGCTGCAATCCGAATATAAAGGCTCTGGGGAAGAAAGCGTCCAAATACCATCGCAAGCTTCATCTTTAAGGTTGGAACAATCACTTTTTTCCCGCGAATCATCTGGTCAACTGCATAATTTGCGCAATCGTAGGCTGAGATTCCTTTCAATGAAAAATCTACATTTGCCACCTCATCAAACTCCGTCTTTACCGGTCCCGGACAAAGACATCCGATGTAAATCGGACTCTTTTCTTCTTTGAATTCCTCTGCAATTGCTCTTGTCAGACTGGCGACATAAGCTTTTGATGCATAATAGGTTGCCATATATGGTCCTGCCGGCATCAGTCCCGCGGAGCTTGCCACATTTAAAAGATATCCGCCCTTCTGCTTTTGCATGATTTCCAAAGCTTTTTTAGTCAGAAAATGGACTGCCCTGATGTTGACGTCAATCATCTGAAGCTCCTTGTCTATATCTCCATCCATGAACCTACTGCAATCCCCAAATCCGGCATTATTGATAAATATTGCAAGCTTTTTTCCCTGCAGAAAATCACATAACTTTTGGCATTCGTCCAAAGAAGCCAAATCCGCCTCAAGGAGCAGGCAGTCCCGCTCCTTATCCACTTCCCTATGTATTTCTTCGCAGAGCTTCAAAAGACGGTCTTTTCTTCTGGCAACAAGAATCAGGTCAAAGCCTTCTTTTGCGAGCCGCTTGGCAAACTCAGCGCCGATTCCGGAGCTTGCTCCGGTAATTACCGCATACCCTCGATGCTTCTGGGACATTACCAATTTTCCTCCAACAGCTTTTTAAAATTCGGACCAAGATTTCCTTCCTTCCAGTGCTTTCTGCAGACCGCAGTATAGGCGCTGTTTCCGGCAAGGAAGACCTGATCTCCTTCCCGAATGATTCCGTTTTCGTTAAAGCGTGCATTACACCTTGCAGCTTTTCCGCACCAGCATACCGTCTTAATTTCTTCAATGACATCTGCCCATGCCAATAGCCACTGGCTTCCCGGAAACAATTCATTCCGAAAATCCGCACGAAGTCCATAGCAGATTACCGGTACATTTAAGTCATCCACCACATGCACCAGAAACTCAATCTGTTCCTTAGAGCAGAACTGTGCCTCATCCACAATCACACAGTCATAGCTTTGTACATATGCGTCATCCATTTGCACAAGATCTTCCATCAGAACACAGGGACGCTCCAGTCCAATTCTGGATTTGATGACATATTCGCCGTCTCTTGTATCGGTCTGAGGTTTTGCCAGAATTGCCTTTTTCCCGCGCTCTCTGTAATTGTATTCTACCATCAGGGCATTTGCAGTTTTGGAGCTTCCCATTGCTCCGTATCGGAAAAATAATTTTGCCATATTACTCAACCTTTGGCAGCTTAGAAAGTGATGCTGCAAGCTCTTCGTCGGTCGGAATATAATCAGACATCTGTCCATCATTGAATTTCTGATAAGCAACCATGTCGAAGTATCCGGTTCCGGTAAGTCCAAATACAATATTCTTTGCCTCTCCGGTCTCCTTGCATTTAAGTGCTTCGTCAATTGCAACCTTGATTGCATGGCTGCTCTCCGGTGCAGGAAGAATTCCTTCCACACGGGCGAAGGTCTGGGCAGCCTTAAATACCTCTGTCTGCTCCACACTTCTTGCCTTTAAGTATCCCTGATCATAAAGCTCGGATACCACGGAGCTCATTCCATGATAACGGAGTCCTCCTGCATGATTTGCAGATGGAATAAATCCGGAGCCAAGGGTGTACATCTTAGCCAGCGGACATACCTTACCGGTATCACAGAAATCATATGCATATTTTCCTCTGGTAAGACTTGGGCAGGACGCCGGTTCTACGGCAATAATCTCATAATCTGCCTCTCCCCGAAGCATCTGTCCGACAAACGGCGAAATCAGTCCTCCAAGGTTTGATCCACCACCGGCACAGCCGATAATGGTATCTGCTTTTACGCCATATTTGTCAAGGGCGGTCTTTGCCTCAAGACCAATTACAGACTGATGAAGAAGTACCTGCGTCAAAACAGAACCAAGTACATAGCGATAGCCCTCCTGGGTTGTAGCAGCTTCTACCGCCTCTGAAATCGCACAACCAAGGCTTCCGGTTGTTCCCGGAAATTCCGCATTGATTTTTCTTCCGATTTCTGTCTCCATGGAAGGGGATGGTGTAACCTTTGCACCGTAGGTTCTCATAACCTCTCTTCTAAAAGGCTTCTGCTCATAAGAGCATTTTACCATATATACCTGACAGTCCAGATCAAAGTAAGAGCAGGCCATGGAAAGTGCTGTTCCCCACTGTCCTGCACCGGTCTCTGTGGTAACGCCCTTTAAGCCCTGCTTCTTTGCATAATAAGCCTGTGCAATTGCAGAGTTTAATTTATGACTTCCGGAAGTATTATTTCCCTCAAATTTGTAGTAGATATGTGCCGGTGTCTGAAGCTTCTCCTCCAAGCAATATGCTCTTACTAACGGTGATGGGCGGTACATTCTGTAGAAATTTCGAATTTCTTCCGGGATATCAAAATATGCTGTATTCTCATCCAGCTCCTGCTTTGCAAGCTCTTCACAAAAAATGTGGGAAAGCTCCTCTAAGGTAACCGGCTGCAGGGTTCCCGGATTTAAAATCGGAGCAGGCTTCTTTTTCATGTCTGCCCGAACGTTATACCACTGCTTTGGCATTTCGTTCTCTTCCAGGTAAATTTTGTAAGGTATTTCTTTCATCATGGTTGTCTCTTCTCCTTTTCATTCCATTTCATAATAAACATAGTATAACATAAGACTTAAAAAGAATCCATGAAATATAATCTTGCTCCAAAATCCTGGAAGAATCTCGTTTCTTCGCTGTAGCCGGTACCTCCGAAGGATTGCTTTAGCTTCACTCCGGCCTCCATCAGAGAATCCCCGTAAGCCACATAGTCCTCTTGTTCTCCCGGCATTTTCACAAACCTTGCCAATGTATTATGAACCAGGGAATCCTGCTTTACATGGACCGGTGACACCATATTCACCAGATCACCGAACAATTTCAAATTGTATTTTAATTCTCTGTTGTAAAAATGATATTTTTTCTCTGCACACAATCCTTTTGCAAAATACTGTTCAAACTGCGTGTTGGCATCCACAAGCTCCTGCATAATCATCCCCACCGCTTTGCTCTGATCCGGTGCCACGCAGGTCCATTCATGAATGTTTCCGTTTCTTCCCCTGTAAAAGCGCCCCTTTTGCAGTACCTGCCGCCACTCCTTATACAGAGCAATCTGCAATCTGATTTCATCCAGATCCTCTTTTTTCATATCGCACAGATTGCATTCATATCCTAAGACACCAAATGCCGCAACCGCAAAACGAGTGGTAAGCGGCGTGACACGGAGGGTCTGGTGATTCGGACAGGCTGAAACATGGGCACTCACCGTTGACATCGGATAGCCATAGCTGTACCCTGTCTGACCATTTACGCGGTAAAGCGCATCCGTATCATCGCTGGCCCAGATTTGTGGAAAATAGCATAACATGCCAAGATCAAACCGGTTTCCGCCTGCGGCACAGCCCTCAAACAGGATGTGGGGGAAACGCTTAGTCAGCGTATCCAGCATACGATAGAGTCCCAGCATATAGCGGTGCCCCACCTCCTCCTGATGCTCCTCGTCCAGATATTTGGAATAATAATCGGAAAAAATGCGGTTCATATCCCATTTTACATAGGAAATATTGGCGGAAGAAAATACGCCGGTCATAGACTCAATCAGATAATCGACCACTTGTGGATTGCACAAATCCAAAATTCTTTGATTTCTTCCTTCGGAATGAGGTTTTCCCGGAATATCCAGTGTCCAGTCCGGATGTGCCCGGTAAAGCTCGCTGTCTACATTTACCATTTCCGGCTCTACCCATATTCCAAAATCCAGCCCCAGGGCATTGATTTTTTCTGCCAGACCGGAAATTCCGTTGGGAAGCTTTTTCTTATTTACAATATTCCAGTCTCCAAGGGAGCTCTTGTCGTTATCCCGGCTTCCGAACCAGCCGTCATCCATGACAAAAAGCTCGATTCCCACTTCTTTTCCGGCTTTTGCCAGCTTTAGCAGCTTGCTTTCGTTAAAGTCAAAATAGGCTGCCTCCCAGCTATTTAAAAGCACCGGTCGTACCTTGTTTTTCCACTCTCCCCGCACAATACATTGGCGGACAAAATCGTGCATATGCTGGCTCATGCCGTTAAAGCCTTTATGTGAAAAGGTCATGACCGCTTCCGGTGCCTCAAATTCCTCCCCCGGATTTAGAATAAAGCAGAAGGACTGGGGGTTGATTCCGGCCACCATACGCGTCTTTTTGTATCCGTTCACCTCCACCGCCTCATAATGGTTTCCGCTGTAAATCAAGTTAAATCCATAGACAGCGCCGGTATCCTCGGTTGTTTTTTCCTTGGATAACATCACAAAAGGATTCGCCCGGTTGGAGGAGCTTCCGGTATAGGATGCATTTACATGCTTTCCCACCTTCACCGGAATATCGCTACGCTTCATTTCCCTCGCCCAGCTTCCGTTGAAGGTAGATAACACAAAATCATCCGTTGGGAAATCAATCTGTGTGCTAAGAAGTCTCTTCAATTTGATGGTCGTATCACCGGTATTAATCAGCCTGCTGCTTCGGGTGATGACATCCTGCTTTTCAAACACTCCGTAGGATAATTCCAAGGTAAGTCCGTAATTCTTATCCATTAATGTCACCACAAGCTCCTGCGCCTCATGCTCTTCATCATAGGAGGAAGGCAGCGTCTTAAGTGCCTCTTTTTCTTCCCTTACTGCGGCATGGTCATACAAAAAATCCGAGGTATAGCTTCCGTCTGCATGCAGGATTTCCACGAAGGGATCCCGGATATCCCCCTTCCCATAGGAGGACATTTCAAGGCATATGTCTTCCAGAGAAAAATTGGTATGCTCGCTGTCATAGGTGTTTGTATTTCCCGGCGCAAAGGCATGCTTTTCCAAAAGGGACTCTGCATCCTCTTTGCTTCCTATAGTAATCTTTTTTCCATAATATAAATGCTCTAAGTGCCCGGTCTCCATGACACGGAATGCATATGTAGTATTTGCGGTATGAAGCACCCATATATTTTCATACTGTTGAATCAAAATCTGGCCCTCCTAAATACGCTATAATTCTATAATCTGATGTTCTTGAAAATGAATTTCTTATTAGTACCGCTATGCTTTTTACAAACGAGAGTGGGTTCTGATTCAAATAGCAAAATTCATTCTCGAGAACACAATTCCGAAAAGGGAGTTTCTTATTTGAATCAGGAACACTTCTCTGATATAGAAGTTTTCTTTAAGGTTTCGGTAATTTCTTCAATTTTTTCATCCGTCAAAATGTAATTTTTCTTAAATACAAACAGTCCAATCAAAAGCACCACAATCGGAATAATGGTCATACAAAGGCGAAGTCCCATTCGAGAAGACTCGTCAATGGCTGTAAGAACGGCTGCTGTCTCATCCTTTTGAATATGGAAAACGGAAATGACGACAGATGCCACAAGTGCTGCAATTCCGGATGCAAGCTTTACCACAAAGGTCTGCATGGAAAAAATGACAGATTCATCTCTGCGGTTGTTTTTCAGTTCCCCGTAATCCACCGTATTTGCAAGAAATACCGTTACGATAACGTTTAACATTCCGATTGCTGACATAATAAGGAAGGCAGGTATCAAAAGTAAGTAGATGTTTGCAGTTCCTGAAAATGCAATGATCAGTAAAAGAACGTATCCTGCCATTGCCATGGTAAAGCTCACATAAAAAATTCTCATGGTATTCATAAATTTTCTGAAAAGTGGAAACAGCACCATCATTGCAAGAATCTGGAATGCTCCGCCGAAGGTATTAAATGCGGTATAGCTTGCCTCCCAGGAAGCCGGACTGAAATCATATTTGAAGAAATAAATTACCAGGTTTGAAGTAATATAAAGCGCAGTATTGATCATAACAATTGCAATAACCATAGTCATGGCCTGATCGTTCTGAACGAGGGATCTAAACATCTCTCCCACGGTCGCCTGCTTCATTTCCACCGAAGACTTCTCTTTGATGGACATACAGGTAATGGTTGTAAATAATACAAACAGGATTGCGACAATAAGGGCAAAGTATTTGTATCCCAGCCGCTCAATCTCCGTTGCATTTGCTCCCCCTGCCAGATTTCCAAGGGCAGATACGCTAAGTACAGTAATGATAGAAATAATTGCAGAACCCACACCTGCGCAGGAACGGGCCAGAGCAGATAAGCCCTCCCGTTCTTTTCCGCTCTCGGTAAATGCAGGAATCATGGACCAGTAAGGAATATCCATCATGGTATAGGTAACACCCCATAGGATATATGTGGTTGCTGCATAAGCAACCAGTCCACTGCCATTTAAAGCAGGTGGTGCTGAGAACATGAGGAACAATACCCCTGCATTGAGCAGGGTTCCAACGAAAAGCCATGGACGGAATTTTCCCCATCTGGTCTTTGTCTTTGCAACCAGAACCCCCATGATTGGATCATTAAATGCATCAAATATCCGGGCGATAAAGAGAATGATTCCCATTGCTACCGCACTTACTCCCATAATATCCTGATAATAATAGAGAATATAGGTTGCAGAAAGCATATACACCATATCTTTTCCTACTGCGCCAATACCGTATGCGAATTTTTCGCCCACACTAAGTTTCTTTTTTGTTTCCATGCTATTTTTCCTCCCAATTAATTATCTTTCTCTTTTAATCCCATAGCAAGCTCTACTACCTTATAAGCGCCATCATATAATCCAATGGATTTGTTGGTAATGATTGCATCACACATTTCATTCAACAGATCGGTATTCAAAAACATCTCAACCATCTGCAGGGTGTGTGGTATATCACGGCACTCTAAGGTTCCATCCCCTATTTCTGCGGAGTGAATTGCACCCCACATCTCATGTTTTCCAACGCGCTTTATAAAAAGCTTTGGAATCGGATAAAAGGCCAGCTCACTTGGCTTCGTCACAAGTACGTCTGCACTTCTCATAAGAAGGTTCGTGCAATATACTGCCTCAAAAATGTTCTTATGCCAGAAGCCATGGATTCCTGTGATTTCCGCCTCCGGATCAAGTGCAGACTCTGCGAAATGCTCGGTGTCCTTCCAGTTGTCAAAATGCTCGGTAGAAAGCTCCTTCATCTCCGGAAGTTCGGAAAGTAATGCATCCCAGACATTCTTGTAATCTCCTACATTTACGTACAATGCCGCCTTTCCTGACCGAATGTGAGGAATCAGATAGCGGATGATTGCAGCAAAGATTTCCTTCTGTGCTCCCGCACCTCCGATGGTAAGTAAGAATCTCATAGGCTTGTTGCTTTTTTGTCTTTCAATTCTTGCCGCACAATCTGATTCAATATTGCTAACCAGCTCGTGGTCAATGTAATGTCCGGTGTAAACCAGGCTTTCCTTTGGCATTGGATTACATATTTTATCCTTGTTCATTCCGTTTAGGATACGATATCCCATGTATGCATTTTTACACTGAATTGTATGAACAGACCCCTCTGAGAAATGAAGTGCCATGGGCCAGTTATCCGGAATTGCATTTACCACATGCTTCATTCCCGCATGAATGGCAGCCTGTGCCGGCCATACATGGGTTCCGATTACCGGAATCTCCTTCGGCACATTGCGGTATACCGGTGCCATAAGTTCTGCATTTTTCTGATCGGAAGCATTGTAGGAAAGAGCACGAAATCCCTCATAATTCATAGGTTCCCACACTAGCTTATTGAATAGTGCATTCTTTGAAAGTCTTGAGCCTAACGAATACAATTCGTTCTGTGCCCCGATGACCTTTGTGCAGGTGGTCTGCCCATAGGAATTTAAGTCCATCCAGTAAGGTGTGTATCCCATTGATTTTGCCGCAGAAGCCATTGCCATTGAGATACGGTAATGTCCAAAGCCCATTCGGATATTTCCCACAATGATTCCTTTTTCTGTATCAAAGTCGGTGCGATCCACTGGCTGCGACTCGTCATAGTGTGCGTTTGTCTTTGGCTCCCCAACCAGGATGTTCTGCACTCCAAGCGACTCCCCGATATAGGGATTTTTCTGGATATATGCCGGGTAATTTACATTCGTATCATCTCCAAATTTCTTAGCATACTTTTTCTTAGACTTCACAGCTTTTTTGTAATCCTTGCCGGAAATCTCATTCCCAAAAATGATGTTTGATTTTTCCATTGTTATCTCCTATTCTTTCTTATACTCTCCTCTTTGCTTAGATGTAAACCATGAATGTCACGGTTTCTGTCTGTCCTGTGGTACTTTCTATGGTAAGAGCTGCCTTTCCGCTCTTTCCAACAGTCTTAATATATGCTCCCGTCATACCTCCCTGCATTGGAATCACATTCGGGCCAATCAGTTCAATCGGGCCTTCTGTTTTCAGGGTAATCGGATCGTTATAAAAATGCAGTTGATTATTATTTTCATCCAACATCGTAATTCGAACTTCGGCCACGTCATAACTGTTATGCTCCCGAAGTTCTGTATGGGAGGCTTTTACCTTAAGATGAGCTTTTGTCATCGGTTCTTTGGTAATCATCTTTACAATCTGTCCATCCTGTATGGCTTCAAACCGATATACGGTGGAGGTTCCTCCCCAGTCACCAATATACGTATTGTAAAGTCTTACCGCCTCCTCAAATTTCATGTGGTAAAATGCCATGCATTTTATCAGAATCCATAGGATGCGTGGCGGGAAATGATATCCATGCATTGCAACGTAGTTTAATGCTTCCTTTAGCATATCCGCCTGCTTCTTGGAAAAGGGCTCATTTTTTGCAAGCTCTTCCCCGATAAAATCATCTATTACAATTGGACCATGTCGTAAGTTTTTGTATGGGGAATCACTTGCCCTATATTCTTTGATAAACGCATCATTCTTGTACATCCGCACAGAATCTGCGTTTGTAAAAAAATAGGTAAGTCCTCTGTTACAGCCCGGGTGCTCCCCAATGTCCATGGTTGAGCTAAGCTCTAAGACCGGTTCTGTCTCCTGCTCACAGGCGTATACCATAGCTGCAAGCTTTGGATTCCGGAACATATCCATAACTCCGTGATAGCAGATGCGGTCTCCGCTTCCGAAATCCTTGTGGGTATTGTAATCAAACATACACCAGCCAAAGCTTCCGGCAATATCCTCATGACCTGCAACTGCGTCAAGGACATTTGCATGCCGCAGCGCATGCTCCACTCGGTGTTCTTCCCAATCGTAGGCTTTTGTCGGATACATGTGCCCGTTATACTCACTGATCAGATATCCCTTGTTTTTATCCGAGGTTACTTTGTTCTTTGGATCACATCCCGGCGTTTTCCCGTCATGCAAAAAGTCGTTGTAGGTATATACATCCTCAAACAGATGACTTTTCTTGTGTGCTCTTACTCCTCCGGTCTGCCTGCTGTCGTCTAAGTCATGGGCTATCTCATTTGTCTTCCGGTAAAACTCATCATCATCCTGGGACTCATTAATTCGCACACCCCATAGAATGATGGATGGATGATTGCGGTACTGCGTAATCATCTCTTTTAAATTCGTAAGCGCCTGTTCCTTCCATGCCTCATCTCCGATATACTGCCATCCCGGAAATTCCATGAATACCAAAAGACCTATCGAATCACATTCGTCAACAAAATAGTGGGACTGCGGATAATGGGAGGTTCTTACCGCGTTACAGCCAAGCTCCTTCTTTAGGATATCCGCATCCTGCCGCTGCATGGATTCCGGCATTGCATATCCCACATAGGGATAGCTCTGATGACGATTCAGTCCGCGGATTTTTGTCTTTACCCCATTTAAATAAAAACCATCTGCCCGAAATTGTGCCTTGCGGAAACCAAAGCTTATATTGTTCTCGTCAATCACTTCCCCATCCAATAAGAGCTGGGTTTTCAGCAGATACAGCTTTGGCTGTTCAAGGGACCAGAGTGTAATGTCTTTTACCTGAGATATAATCTCATTTTTTCCGAGTCCGAGCTTTGTCTCCCCAAGAAGGGATTCTTTTGCCCCGTCTACCAAAAACTGCCGGACATAAAAGGAATCTGCAGTAAGAGCTCCTCCATCAAATTCAATGGTGCTAAGAAGCTTTGCCTCTGTTGTCACAGGCGACACATCGCCTTCAAAGTCTGCACGTACAAAAACATCTGAAATATATGCCTGCTCCTTAATCTCCATATATACGTCTCTGTATATCCCGCCAAAGGTCATATAATCCACCACAAATCCAAAAGGCGGTATATTCTGCTGTTCTGTGGTATCCACCTCTACTGCAAGAATGTTTTCCTGATCCCAAAGCAGATCCCCTGTCAGCTCGACAGTAAATGCAGTGTATCCGCAGTGATGGCTTGCCGCCTCTCTTCCATTGATAAAAACTCTCGCAGAATGCGCAACGCCTTCAAAGGTGATAAACACCCGCTTGTTTTTCCATTCCTCCTTCGCCGGAAAGCTTCTTCGGTATCCGCAGATCATCTGGTATTCGTGTTCATCAAAATAGTGAAACGGTACCTCCTTATTCGTGTGAGGAATTCTTATCTCCTCCATCTGTGAGGTATCATAATCGGCTTCACACATAGAGGCTTCAAAGTGTTCGCTAAATTTCCATCCTTCATTTAAATAAATACGCATTACAAGCTCTCCTTCCTTGCTGTGATTCCGTCTGTAATAATTCCCACAACCTCATCCAATGCATTTTTGTAGGATATCTGATTTGCAATCAGAATATCTCTTTGGAAAAATTGCTCTAAGGTCGCTTCCAGCATGGTTTTTACCAGAAACACGTTCACCGGACGAATCACGCCCTCTTCCATTCCCTGATTCAGCAGTGCAATCGTACCTTCCCATCCGGACTCCAATCGTTCTTCCACCTTGCGGTAAATTTTAGGGTATTTATCCTTCAATAAATAGAGCTGCCGAAAATCAATATCCGCATAGCTTTCCGGAAGTACTCCGAGAATTTTTCTGATTTTCTCAACCGTCGACAGATCATCCGCACTCAGAATCCTGGCCTCGCTCTCCTTGATTTTATCAAAGCAGTAGTCTACCATTTCGCCAAAAAGGGAATCCTTATCCGAAAATACGGTATAAATGGTTTTCTTACTCATAGAAAGCTCTTTTGCAATATCATCCATGGTGAACTTTAACCCTTTTTGATTAAATACTTTTATGGTTGCTTCCAGTATCTTTTCCTTCATACCATCATCCTTTACTTTATTTATCCTTTTTTCAATTTGTTCTTTACTAAATTGGTCATTAGTAACAGTTCTTTAGGAAACCAATTTTATTATTTCCGTTTCCAACATTGTATCACTGTGTTATACAGGAAACAAGAAACTGAATTACTAAAAATAGTTTCCTATTTTTGTGCAGAATGCAAAAAGCACCGCCCATTTCAAATGGACGGTGCTTATATTATGTGTCATGTTTTTTTAAAACAGTAATATGAGTGCTTTTCAGTTCTTTTTACTGTTTCTATTCTTCCGAAAACAGTATATATGACTCCTCTTTGCTCATTTTACTGTTTCTGTTCTTTTGGAAACAGTATATATGGCTCCTCTTTGCTCATTTTACTGTTTCTGTCCTTTTGGAAACAGTATATATGGCTCCTCTAAGTTCATTTTACTGTTTCTGTTCTTCCGGAAACAGTATATATAACTCCTCTAAGCTCTTTTTACTGTTTCTGTTCTTTTGGAAACAGTATATATGACTCCTCTTTGCTCATTTTACTGTTTCTGTCCTTTTGGAAACAGTATATATGGCTCCTCTTAATACAATTTACTGTTTCTACTCTTCTCGCATCAGTAACTTTAGCCTCTTCCAACCTATTTTACTGATTTCTTTTTCGTATAGAGGAATCCTCCACCTAGTACAGCTGCAAAAAGGACGACTGCTCCTGCTGCGACCGGAATAACCGGGAATCCAGATGTGCTTCCGTCTGTTGCTGCAAGTGGTACTTCCGCATCTGCGATAGCTGCATTTTCCTGACTTTCACTACTATCTGTTTCTGCTACCGCTGCCTCTGTTTTCTCTGCAACAGGCTCCTCCGCTACAGCTTCATTTCCATCAGCCTCTAAGGCTGTCTGAGTCTGTGAATTATTTCTGCGCCCACGATTTCCGAAGATGTTATTGATCAGATTCATAACCGGTGATTCTGCATTAGCATCCCCTGCCTGAGTCACACTTGCAACATCGTTGGAAAGAAGCTTTGAATTATCGGAAGATTTTTTGTTATTTCCGGAGTTACCATTATTGGAATTGTTGTTCTTATTAGCGTTATCCTTCTTTCCGGAATCCTCGTTCTTTCCATTTCCCTGCTGGTTTTCATTCTTGCTCTTTACCGCAAGAATCACGGTTCCGCCTTCGGCTGCCTTTGGAACGGATACAGTTACTGTCTGATCTTTTGCCACAACATATTCGGTATTGCTGTATAAATCAGTAAGAACTGTACCTGCTTTTTCATTTACCGCAAAAGTGATTTCTTTCTCTGCATCCTTAATATTCAAGGCCACATATACATTCTTCTTATCAAGACTTCTGCTAAACACATCATAGCCCTCTTCATTGGAAGAAGTGATAACAGTTCTTGTTCCTCTTGCAAAAAGCTCTTTGTACGCATTTCGGATAGAAAGAAGCTTCTTGTAGTGATTTAACATACTGTTTTCATCTGCAGACTGCTCTTCTACCAGATTCCAATCGAAATCATATCGATTTGTCTGATATGGATAGTTATCTGCACCGTATAAACCAATTTCCTCACCATAGTAGATAACCGCCTGGCCCTTTGCAGTAAGCTGAAGTGCAGCAGCAACCTTAAATGCGTTAAGTGCCTCTTCTTCTGTCATGTTGCAATCGTTGATCAATTTGTAAACCAGACCATTCTCATCATGGCTGCTTAGGAATGCACCTACGGTCTGCGTATTATCAATTCCGGCATTTCTGTTTGCCATAAAGCTTTCCACGCCGGAAATATTTCCGGTTACAAAGCTCTGTGCCTGATCATTGAAATCAAAATCAAGTAAGGAATCCATTCCACCGATTCCAAGCTGCGAAGAGGTATATCCATGTCCGGAATATTCTCCAATCATCTTAAAGTCTGCATCTACTTCTGTAAGGGCGTTCTTAAATGCCTGCCAGGTTTCTGCATCTACATGCTTTACGGTATCTACACGGAAATAATCGATTCCGTACTTCTCTACCCAGTCCACCTGCCACTCGATTAACTGTTCTCTTACACAGGCATCCTCCGTTACAAAATCCGGAAGTCCTGCAAGTGAAGAATACACATCATCTCCGGAAATTGTGTTGCTTGCATCACGAAGCATTGGAATTGTTTCTCCGGTTTCCTCATTTACAAGAATATTGTTAAAATACTCCTCCGGATCAAATCCTGTTGTCTCGTCCGCATATCCGCTGTGATTTAATACAACGTCTACCATCAGCTTCATGCCGCGGTTATGAGCTTCCGCAATCAGCGCGCTAAACTCTTCCTCAGTTCCGAGGTGAGAATTTAACTTGGTAAAATCGCTTGCCCAATATCCGTGATATCCTGTGGACTCAATAACCTCTCCGTCCTTTTTGGTGGTTGTATTTGAGTTCTCTACGATCGGAGTAATCCAGATAGTATTTACTCCAAGCTCCTTCAAATAGTCTAATTTCTGTGTAAGACCGGCAAAGTCACCACCATGATAGCTTAAGCTTCCGTCTTTATTTACACCATCGTTATTTTCTGTATTTCCATCAAAGAAACGGTCAGTTACTGCAAAATAGATGACTGCCTCATCCCAATCAAAATCCGCCTTCTCATCCGGCATCACGATTACTGAAGCTGTTGTACTGTATACATTTCCATAAATATCTGTCATGGTAACCGGAATATTCTTCTTTCCATTTGAAGTTCCCGTCTTTACGGAAATGACTCCGCTCATCAGATCCTTGTTGATAGACCTTGTTCCAAGGCCAAGTTCTTCCAAATCCATGGTAATGCTTGCGATTTCGTCGCTTGTAATGCTGGTCGCATCATCTCCATCTAAAGTAACCGTCAATACATTATTCTCTCCGGAATCCATCTTTTCATTTGAAAGTGTTGCATGAATTTCTAAATCCGCAAAACTCTTATAGGTAATGACAGAGCACTCTCTATCGTTGTAGGTTGTTTTTTCTGCATTAAATGCATCCAGCATTTCCTCGCCGTCCACTACATAGTAATATGCATAGTCTCCGGTAGAGATGCCGGTAAGCGCAAACTCATAGCGCTCATTTTCGGCATTGTAAGTCATCTCATGACTTACTCCATTTACAACTACTGCAACCTTTCCTTCCAAAGAAGCCTCGGTGTTGCTAAGCATCAATGCATCATCTCGGTACAGGAATGTGATCTTTCCTGCTGCACCGTCCATTTCATATCCCTTGTTATACGGAAGGACTTTTGTAACTCCCTTGTCCTGATCAAATATTGCTTTTACTACAAGCTGATCTCCGGGAACGATAATTGCATGATCTCCACCATCTTTTTGTGCCCATGGTGCATCTGCAGTAGTTCTTCTCATACAAAACTGCATGTCAAAATCAAACTCAGAATCCTTCACCGGAACAGTAATCTCGTTCTTGCCATTCAGATTCTGTGTGTAGATCTCTGTTTCAGATGCAAGTCCCGTATTCCAGCTGTAAATATTCCAGCCTTCATAATCTCCTTGTGGACGGTTGTATTCTACAATCACATATCTCTTACGAGCTTCCTTAATCTCCGGTACGGAGGTGTAGGTGTTTGCATCATCCCCGTACACAATGTAGATATTGTTCTCCAGCTGCTTATCGGTATTTGTGAAGTAGTGATTTCCGGTCTGCCAGTTCCATGCTCCGATGGATCTTGGAATGATACCAAGGCTTGTAGCAGCGGTATAGATGGTTCCCTTTAACCACTGATTTCCATCGATTTCCACAATCTCATCAAAGGAAAGATCACCGATATTTCCTCCGCCGACTTCCCATACGTGCATATCTGCTGCATCCACAGACATATGCGCTTCATTGGCATCATAGTAGTACACATTGTAAATATAGGAAGCAGGGACATCCACTACGCTGTTTCCATATACATCCTTTTCTTCGTTGAGTGGATCTACCATCCAGTTGCCACCATCTGTAACAAACTTATAAGAATAGGCGCCCTCTGCAAGCTTTAACGTGATGCTCCATACGCCGTCTTCATTCTTAGTAAGCGCATAATCACCATCATTAATTGCATTGCCCCAGCCGTTCATGCTACCGCAAAGTGCAACCTTCTCATACCCATTATCTTGAAGCTGGAAGGTTACAAATGGTGCATTGATTACAGGGCTTGTCAGAGTTCCTTTAATCACAAAGGCACTGTTTCCGTTGGCATACTTTGTGTTCAGCGGATCGGTAATCCAAGAACCATCTACAACAAATTTGTACTCATAGGAGCCCGGAGCAAGGGAAATGGTAAGGGTCCATACTCCGTCTGTATTCTTAGAAAAAGCATATTTTTCATTTCCGATAGCTGATGCCCAGTCATTCATATTGCCACAAAGGTATACAGCACTTGCACCTTCATTTTCGTACAAGAAGGTAACTGTTCCATCCTCGTTGATTACCGGACTTACTAACGTATCCTCCTCTTCCTGCTTCTCTTCATAGGTTCTTGGAACCGTAAGAAGTTCCTTGCCTTGCCATTCGGAAGGTCTCTCCTCTGATACTGCAAGACCTGTGGAAGTAAAGGTAATCCATACCTCTTTGTCACCGGAAATACCTGTGATAGAATAGTTCGCAGTCTGATTTCCTGTACCCCAGGAACCATTATTAAATAGTCCCTGTACTTCGGTGATATCTTTGCTTAATCCCACATGATAAGAATACCAGCCTGTATTGTTCTCATCCGCAGAAATTTCATTTCCAAATCCGTTATTCTTGTAATCTTCATATCCTTCAATCGGATCCCAGCTTGTACCTGCACCAAATTTTGCATTAACCAGTTTCCAATTTAATTCATTCTGAAAATGAACATTTACATCATTTTTCCAATCCAAAGGAGCACTGTAAGAAGTCTTAATTACCGTGGCATTTTTTGCATCCACAAAGGTAATCCATGCCTCCTGGTCTTTTGACAAATCTACTTTAAAGTTGTCCGACTGGTTTGCATCTCCCCAGGCTCCGCAGTTGAACAGTCCATTTATTTCCGTTACACTTCCCGGCAGCTTTGCTGCGTATGTAAACCATCCGGCATTCACTGCGTCTTCTTCTATTGCAACGCCAAACTCGTTGTTCTTAGCATCCTCTAAGCCCTCTATTGGAGTCCATGAGCTTCCGGAACCAAACTTGATGTTTGCTTTTTCCCAATTTTTATCATTCTTAATATGAATAATAAAATTCTTGTACTCCGGATCTTCAACAGGTTCCTCCAATGGTTCAATCGAAGTCGCCACATCCTTTGTCTCAGCATCCAAATCTATGGACAGAGTCACATTTGATTTTGCAGTCAACTTCAGTGTACGGTTTCCACTGACTCCCCATGGAAGCTTCCACCCCTTATTATCCGGATCCTGCAGGATCTGGTATGAGTAGGTTCCTTTTGGAACATTTTCATAGGTAATGGAATATACGGTCGTATCTGTAGCATCCTGCTTTAAAACATTTTTTTCATTTCCGGAAGCCGTAGCAGACCAACTAATTCCGGTAAGTTCTGCATCTCCCGCAACGACAAAAATATTCTGAATCTCTGCTTCTTTTATTTCATTCTCTTTTGAAGAATCCTGATACCATACACCGGCACCATCATCTCCCGGAACAAAGTAAGCGGCAGTCAGGTTCTGCTTTGCAATCTGACTATTCCAACAGTTGTACTGATATCCATCTTTGTCTACAAACTGCATTCCCTGCACGCTGCCGGAAACCGTTACATATCCCCAGCCGGATAAGTTTTCATCTGCAAGCAGTGTAGGATAGGTTCCTCCATCCCCCCAGGAGGTTGGACGGAATGCATGCTCTGAATCTCCCACCACAGAAATATCTGTTCCCCAGACATTTACTGCCCAGTCAGTTACACTTGCCCCCTCCGGAAGCTCAAAGTAAAGCTTTACGCTGTCCGCAGCCTTTACCACAACTCTTCCGAGGTTTGATACCGATCCCATGGTCAGTACCATTGCAATCATAAGTACAAAACTTAAGATTTGTTTCACTTTCCTTTTCATGTTTTTCTTTCCTCTCCTTTTTTCGAAAATAGCCACCTCTCCTGTTTCTACTTTCGAATTATTTCGTTGATAATTATATAGAAAGAAAAGGGAAAAAGAAATTGGACAGAAAAGCAAAACTTTCCTGCCCAATTTGTGAAAAACAGAGATTTTTAGTATTTTTTCGAAACTTTTCTACGTTTCATAGTCCCTTGGACTTAAATAAAATCAACAAATCTTTTTCGTAAATTTTAGCAAATTCGCCGAAATTAAAATCCTGCTTATGCATCCGATCTTGCAAATGCATTCTTCATTTCGCTGCTGGCTGCAAACAGTACTTTATCCAATAAAGCATTGGTTTTTTCCTTTGCAAGATCTGCCATTTTCTGGTTCGCATTTTCAAGGAAATCATGAACCTCTGCCTGGCAGAAATCCATATTCTTCCCCGAAGTTCCATCGGCCTTTCCTTCACAGAAATTTTCGAAAAATGCTGCATCGGTCTCATTTAAAAATGCATGACCTTTTGCTGCCATATAGTTCTGATACCGTTCAATCGGAGAAATGCAGCTGGAATAGTGGGCATCTGCAAGAGCGCCGATGATTCGATTCGCCCAATAGAAATTTTCCGTTGTAACCGTCTTATCCGCATTGGCCAGATATTCCGGTGTTTTCGTAATATTTGCATAAAAAGGAACCATCTCATTAAAGGCATTTGAGCCGACAGCAATCCACTCTACTCCCATGATTTCCTTCGGAAGATTTGGGCGAAGCTGTGTAATCTTCACAAAATTGTTGCGGTTAACGCCAATTACGCGATACTTTCCCCGCTCTTCTGTTGTACCATGTTTTGCATAGGGATTGTAAGGAGTTCCCTGATAGTAGCCGGAAAGCACGTACTTGATATCCTCCGGTGTAATCTTATGCTCCGGTACAAGGCTCCAGGGCAGATCATCAGATTCCGGTGTAAAATCCGCATCCGGACCCTCCCACTTATAGGTCTTTGGATTTAGATAGCGCAACATAAACCATGCTCTTGGCGTATTGTAGGAATGATCGGAGTCACTATGACTGCCAAAGGCTGCCCGAGTATCAAAAGTGGTAACGTCTTTTAAATCCTCTTCCTCTTCGCAAAGATCCAGATGATATTTTTCCACAAATTCCACC
>JBJENM010000155.1:0-27716 GCA_051880175.1 Agathobacter sp.
TATTTGTTGATCATAGCTTCGCTATTCTCAACAGGGCCTTGCCCTAACAAAAAAAGCTTCATCCTATATATATCGGATGAAGCCTTACTTTTTATAACCATTTATACTGCTATTATAACACCACCGTCATTTGCATACATACTGGAAACTCCTGCCGTGTTCACAATAACGATTTTTTTGAAATGCGCCAATTTCTCAATGGTATTTTTTACAAATTCTGCACGCTCCGGACAATTGCAATGGGAAATGGCAAGAATCTTATTCTCACAGTCTTTTGTCTTTGCCAGCATATTTTCTACCATCTTAGAGAGGGCTTTTTTCATTCCTCTTGCCTGACCAAGCTGCTGAATGGTACCTTCCTTTGTAGATCCCATAACCGGCTTGATATTCAAGGTATTTGCAACGAAGGCCTTTAGGTTGCTGAGTCTTCCTGCCTTTCGAAGAGTCTCCAGAGTCTCTAAAACAAAAAAGGTATTCATTCCACTGATATATTCTTCCGTTTTCTTAACTACCTCTTCAAAGGAGTACCCTGCTTCTTCGAATTCCTGAACCTTCAGTCCGATTAAGGTCTCTCCGATGGATGCGGATCTGGAATTAAAGACGTAAATCTGCTTGTTATCCTCGTGTTCTTCTTTATACAAATCGGCTCCAAGAACCGCACTATTATAAGAACCACTCAGCTTTCCGGAAAGGGTAACCACATATACATGCTCTGCCTCTCCCTCATATGCACTCATATAGCTTTCCGGAGATGGGCATGCAGATTTCGGTCCGTGAATGCTTTCTTTTACACGGCGCAGAAAGTCAAGCTGGTTAAACGTCTCATCATCCTTAATGCGATATCCGTCAATCTCCAATTCCAATGCCACATTACAAAAATGTCCATCTTTCTTCAAATCTTCCGGAAGTTCGCCACAGCTATCAATCACAATCTTATACATTTTTTGTCTCCTTCAAACCTAGAAATCGAAATTTTTATGAAAAGTTTATAAAACTTTTAGATTGGTTTTCTTTTTCAATTACAAGTAGTTTTCATTACTACATTAAAATAGCATAGATTACTAGCTAAGTCAATATACTTTTACACTTTTATAATCCTATTTTGAAAAAAGTGTTCCCGCGGATGAATTTGCATATTTGAATCATAACCCACTCTCGTTTGTAAAAAGCGTAGCGGTACTAAACTCGCAATAAATTGCTCATTAAGTACCGACGCTTTTTAAACGTTCTGATTCAAATAGCAAAATCCATCCGCGGGAACACTTTTTTGAAATGGAAGTTTTTATATTATGAGAAATATACCGTTACAAGCTCCTTCAGCGCATCCATATCCTTTGCCCCCATAAGCTCTCTTACAGAATGCATGGATAACAGCGGGATTCCGATATCTACTGTCTTGATGGGCAATAGTGTGGAAGCTACAGAACCCAGGGTACCTCCCCCTCTTACATCGGAACGATTTACAAAACGCTGATATGGGATCTTATTCTTATCGCAAAGCTGACATACAATCGCAATTGCCTGTGCATCTGTTGCATAGGATTGTGAGCAGGCCTCCTTGATGCAGAATCCGCTTCCAAGGACCGGATGATTTGTGATGTCCATTTTCCCCTGCTTATTTGGATGAAGCCCGTGGGCTACATCCACCGATAACAGCATTGCTTGATAGATGGACTGCTCAATCTGCTCCGTTGTCTGTCCAAGATTCGCCAAAATACGCTTTACCATATCGTGAAGCAGAATAGACGCGGCGCCCTGCTTGCTGGTATTTCCGATTTCCTCATGATCAAATAAAGCAATCATATTGATTCCGTCTGCTCGGTTTCCATCCTCAATAGCAGAAAGAAGCGCTGCGACAGAGGTCTGATTATCCAGTCTTGGCGAAGATATCATACTGTTTTCGATTCCCACATAGGAAGGAGCTTCCATACAGAAGGTATTTAGTTCAAAATCCAGAATATCTTCTTTCCTTACCTGAAGCTCCTTTGCCAGAAAAGTCAGAAAATAATCTGTTGTCTTTGTTTCCTTTGGAAGGCAGTCGAGTACGGGCATCAGGTCTGTCTGATTGTTGATTTCAACCCCTTTATTCACATCGCGGTTCATGTGAATCGCAAGATTCGGAACAATTAAGAGCGGCTTTTTTGATTTATAAAGAAGCATCTTCGGTTCAAAGGGATCATCGCTTCTTACCGCAACTCTTCCCGCTACTCCAAGAGGTCTGTCAAACCAGGTATTTAAAATTGGTCCACCATACACTTCCACATTAATCTGCGCATAGACATCCGTCTGAAAATCTGCATTCGGTTTGATGCGAAGACATGGATAATCCGTATGGGCTGCTGCAATACGGACCATATCGGTATTCTTATATTTTTTCCCTACTGTAAATGCAAACAGAGTGGTTCCATGGTGGTCAATCACATACCTTCCACCCTTCTTTAGGTTCCATTCACTTCCATAGGATAACTCTTCAAATCCTTCCTTTTGCAGGCTTTCTTTAGCCGCACATACACAATGAAATGGAGAAACTGCTTTTTCCAGCAGATCAAATAATTTTTCCTGCTCACTTAACTTTTTCTGTGGCATTCCTTTATTCCTCTTTTCTTTTAGTTTCCATCGTTCTCCTGAACTGTATGTATTATATCAAATCTTTTTCCTTTTTACACCCGAAAAAAGCATAGAAAAATCCCACATCATTCTTCGCATTCTGCGAGTCGATGTGGGATTCTGTTATGGCATTATTCTGCTGTAACCAAAAACCGCTTCTCTACTCTTTCAATTTCTTCCATTGGATAGTCCATAAGCTCATGGATTTCTTTCGAAGATTTTCCTTTTGTAAGCAATTTTTCTATAGCATCCGCGCGACCTTCTAATCGTCCTTCTGCGCGGCCTTCTGCACGACCTTCTAGTCGTCCTTCTGCACGGCCCTTATCAATATTTTCCTGATCTCGCATAAATAAAGTCATATACTCCAGCCTCCATTCCTCATGCATTCTTGCTCTGTCTACCTCTTGGGCAATCCTTTTGGATAGTCCGCTCTTACCTGTTCCGGATTTCAATAATTCGAAAAAATCTTTCAGATTGTCCGATACATCATCCAACGTTCCCGCCGCATTTAGAATCACTTTCGTGGTCTCATCCTTCAGGTATGTTTCTTTGTCTTCCAGACACACATTTTCGAAGGTATAAATATGCCGCCCTTCTCCAAAAGGATCGCTCATACAGATAAATATGATAAAAGATTTCTTTAATTCCCCAAACTTTGCACCACGCTGAATCAGATTTAGATCTATCATTCCCTGATAGTATCTTGTTCTCTTGGGTAAATCTTTCTGCGAGGTAGTCTGCATCTCCAAATCATAGATCGTGCTGTTTTCATCTTCCAGGTAAACATCTAATCGGATACCTCTGCCATCACTTGTTATCTCTATGGTCTTCTGCTTTTGAACAACAACTTTCCTGATCTTTATCCCAAGAATAAGTTCCAGTAATTCTTTTGCAATATCCGGATTTTCTTCCAATATTTTGCAAAATAAAAAATCATCTTTAAACTGCAGCTTTTCATACAAAAGCCCAGCCTCTTTCAAAAGGTCCTCTTTTGACTTCATAGTATGTTTCCTTTTCTTCTATGAGTCACGCAAAATAAACGACCAACAATTTTAATCCCTTCATCTCTCATCTACATGCTACCATCCGTATTGGTGGAATTCAAGGGCGTCTTGTAAAACTGTCACTTTTACCATATTTTTGTATGTTTTTGAGCCATTTGAGCTTTAAATCAGCCTAAAAAAAGCAGGAATTTTACAATTTTTTGTTACATAAAAAATTGGAGACACTCCAGTACTTTTTCCCTGTACTCTTGCGTATATTCTCGTGTTCCTTCTTCTCTGCTTTCAATAATTTCTCCCGTCTGCATGTCTACGGCATAGAACTGCATTCTTTGCTCTCCTTCATAATATTTATAAAGTTCGTCTGCCTCTACCTGCGCATTATAGTCTTCACAGTATATTTGAACAGAGAATTCAAAAATGGCATAGCATTTTTCTTCTGGTATTCCCGTAAAACCAGTATTTTCCAATCGAAATACATAATATGGTTTATCCGTCTCATACCATTCATATCCTATTCTCCCGTCCCAAAGTTCAAACGGCCTCAAATCACATACACTATTTTTATTTTCACTCAAACAATTATATAATTCGTCCAATACCTCCTGTGTCGTAAGGGCAGCCCCAAGGGATATATCTTCCATCTCGTCGGGAGACTTTATTATCCAAGGTTCCTCTTCACATATATATCGTTCATATTCCTGCGTAGACTGCCACTGACATATATCCTCATCAAACCATCTTTGCTCAATTACATCTCCCGTCTGCATATTCACCCAATAATAGTTGACCCATTCCGTCCTAGTGTAATGCCCTCCTGTATCTCTTAGTCCAAGCGCATATAGATAAGAACGATATACCGTATTATCAGAAGTTATAACATATCCCTGCTCGCTAATTACTCTGTCATGCTCAGGGTTTATCTCTTCATGCCAAACATATCTCAGACGTCCGCCGTCTTTCTCCTGGCCTCGCTGTTCAAAATCAAATATCATCTGCTGTTCTTCTTCACTCACGGCATAGTCAAATACTATATCCAATGCCTCTTGTATTGTTAATGTAGAAAAAGCTTCTGCCGTTGTATGTTGTACATCTAAAATATGATCTGTTAATTTAATCCAAGAAATCTTATCCGTTCCTATACTAAGATATAATTTCTGCACTTTCTCCCATTCTTCATATGTCAAAACTTCCCTATCTTCGGTAAAATACAAATCATTTTCATCATACTCACCGTTATTGTTTTCATCATACCAGCTATAGCTTGTACTATAAATATCTTCGCCTTCTTGATTAGTTATAAAATATTTATAGTCATAGTGAAGGGGCGCTTCTCCCGTATGTACATATAAATAGTCCCCATTATTCAGCAATTCTGTTCTAGGATGCAAACTTTTCCACACATACAAATCATTATTTACACAATCAATAATATAGTAGCATCTTTCTGACCTGATATGAAGTTCATTAAAATTATCATCATCACTATCCCAAAAAGTATACTCAGAAAAGTATTGTTTTTCCGGTTCTCCCGTCGGAATGATTATGTCTGTAATTTTCATACCATTTATTTCTCTATTTCCATTGAGAAATTCCATATATAAATCATACTCGTTTTTTGTTCTAATTCTATTACTTGCAATAATAGAAACCAAGATTCCAAGTAGCATGCATAAACTTACTATTAATATTTTTCTTTTAAGCATTCTTTTACACCTTTCTAGAATGATAAGAAAAATCCCACATCATTTTTCTACGGGTCGATGTGGGATTCTGTTATGGCATTATTCTGCCGTAACCAAAAGCAGCTTCTCTACGATCCTATTTATCTCCTCATAATCCTTTTAGACAACTTTCAAATATACTGGAACATTCAAACACTCATACATTGTCTCACATACTTTTTCCAATACTATCTTCATTTGTGTTTCTGGACACTCACTGCAAAACTCCATCCATACAATATCCTCTCTACAACTACATTCCTTAAAAAGGTCTCTGTCGTCCCCTGCTCTCATTTCGCATGGAATACTGTTTGCCATTCCTTCAAGCCATTTACCATCAACACTTAGCACTTGAATGCTGAGAGATTTAAACATTTCATACGACAATGCAATTTCCTGAATATCTATGTGATAATATCTTAACCATATTTCTATATTCAACATTAGGTACTCACTTAACTCTTTTTGCCATCTCAACAATTGTCTGGGTGAAAGCGATTCATCAGCTTTTCTTTTCTTCGAAATTTCCGAAACACAGGCAACATCCCGGAAATCTTCACTTCGCTCTATAACAACTATATTTCCTCTCTGTTCCGCAATCATGATTAGTTCTTTTGCTATAACTTTACCCCAAAGCACATCTTCCTTTCCGCTGTACTGGAATATTTCCCGCCCATCATTGTGGTATATCGCAACATTTTTACCATTTGTCAACATTATTTTATTATCCGAAATGTTATACAATTGACTCCATTTTTGTATTGTTTTCCATTGGAGATTACCATTTTGGTCAATGACATAAAGTAAATATGAATTACTGGTTCTCTTTCTCACTCTAAGAAAAATCTGATTTTCTTCCCCTGTAATTATCTGAGTAATTACTTCATCTTCTTGAACACAATATTTCCAGAGTCTCTCTGCCTCAAAGTTATCACATAGTAATTCTCTATAGTCTTCACTTGTATAAAACAACTTATCTTTCTGCACAACATACTTAGCAGCTTCATTATAACTGGGAAACATATAAATATTTACTGTATCCCCTTCTAAATTAACCACATATTCTAGTCCACCCGCTACAACATACAATTTCCCATTAAAAATCCAATATTTTTTTATTCTACTACTTCTCGATGTATTATCAGGACTAACCGGTCTCCATTTCCATTGCAATTCACCTGTTCGGTTTATACAGTGAATCCATACATCATTAACCACCAGATAAATGTTCCCAGACATGTCATAAAGAGGCTCTTTACAAAAGCCCCCGATCTCATATTCGAAAATAACAACACCATCTGCATCCAATCCCATAACCAAAGATGAGGATGCTATACCAATTCCAATGTATTGCAAACCCTCATTTACGCTTTTTCCCATATAATTCCATATCTTTACTCTTTGGTTTAATGCAAACGCAATACGACATTCTTTGCTACTCATCTCGTATTTCCACATTGTTGTAGTTTCTGTTCCATCAGGTGCACCATAGGTATAGAATAGCAATTCCCTTTCATTGGCATCTACTAAATACTCTGATAAAAAGCAATATTTTTTCATATTGACTTCACTCCATTAATTATTTTCAAAAATGCCCTATTTATGTTCACGGCTAATATAGCCTGATGTTCTAAAGTTTCCTATTACTCGCTATCGCACAGATAGATGTCTGCTTCATCCGATTCTCCATAAATTACTTTAATAAACGATTTACCATCATTGTATCTGTAATTTTCCTACCATTTATAAAATAATATAAGGCATTTGAAAACTTAAGCCCCCTGCTGTATAATCTAACCAAAAGTAATCGGAAGAGACTTTCGATTGCCTTCGTAGTAAGTGGAGGATATGCATGATTGCGCTTGAAATAACCAATGTAAAAGAATTCATGAATACATTGCTGAGAACCGAAACCTTTGATCATTTTCTTCTACAGGAAGCTGTCATTAAGGGAGCGGCTTCTTATGTCATTGATGGACATGTGACACCGGGGTTTTATTCGGACGAAGAATCGGAGGCACTTGGGATCAAGGACTATTCCATTCTTCCCTTTTCTATGCTTCGGGGAAATTGTTTTGATTTGATCAAAGGAAAAAAGACACCTTCCTCCTTTAAATTCATTTTCTTGCTTTCTCCAACAAATTTGGAAAAAACGCTCTCGTCCTGCGATAGTTCCTACACCTCCAATGATATTACCGGAATGTTCATTAACATCAAATATCAGAACCAGTTGCTGACACTTACCACAGGAGTATCTTACCGCACTTTTTCAACAGACAAATCCTTAGATGGTGCCTGGGACAAGCTTGTGCAAAAAATGCTATTACAGCACCACATTGCATTTGAAGAGTTGTAAATGATATCCCATTTCGGAAATGTGTTCCCGAATGAATTTGCATATTTGAATCAGAACCCACTCTCGTTTGTAAAAAGCGTAGCGGTACTAAATTCGCAATGAATTGCTCATTAAGTGCCGACGCTTTTTAAACGTTCTGATTCAAATATGCAAATTCATTCTTAGGAACACAAATCCGAAAAGGGGTAAATGATTTACTGTCGTCAAGACAAAAAAAGAAGCCATGAAAACATGGCTTCTTTTTCTTAATCGTTGATTCCAATATCTTATTTCTAAACAAAGAAAAAGGTACATAGAAACTAGATTAGCTGCGCAGTAATTAAATTATTTAACTACTACTACATTGGTTGCCTGAGGACCCTTAGCGCCATCAGTGATTTCATACTCAACTGCTGCGCCTTCTTCTAAGGATTTGAATCCTTCCATCTGAAGTCCTGAGTAGTGTACGAATACATCTTTTCCGTCTTCTCCGGTGATGAATCCGTAACCCTTCTGGTTGTTAAACCATTTTACTGTACCTTTGTTCATCGAAAGTACCTCCAAAAATATAATGTTGCTGTCGCAACTAGAGATAGAATAACATACCCCTATTTAAAAGTCTATTTCAAATTGTAAATTTTTACATATTTTTCTTTAAAATACCGTACTAACGGTTCTGCCGATACTTCCTTTTTACATACGCTTGCAATGACCTCTTTGGGCAGTCTTGTACTTCCATAGGCATGTATCTTTTCATTGAGCCACTTTGTAATGTCCTTAATGCGTCCTTCTTTTAATATCTCATCAATGGAGCCAAGCTCTTCCTCAATGGCATCGAGGAACATTCCATCATATATACTTCCCAACAGATAGGTAGGGAAATATCCGAAGGAACCATCTGACCAATGCATATCCTGCAAAATTCCTTCTGCATCATTCTTTGGTGTAATTTGCAGATATTCCTGCATTTTCTTGTTCCAAAGAGCCGGTAATTCCTCTACGGAAACACCATCACGGAAAATTGCTTTTTCAATCTCATATCGAATGATGATATGGAAGCAATATGTGATCTCATCTGCATCCGTTCGAATAAAACTGTTTCTTACGTGATTGATTTCTTTTGCGAATTCCTCAATCGTTATATCTCTAAAGTTTGGTAAAAGCTCCTGTACTTTATCATAAATTGGAATCCAGAAATTGATATTTCTTCCAAGTACATTCTCATAAAATCTGGACTGGCTCTCATGGATTCCCATATAGTTACAGCTTCCTCCGACCGTTCCATCCAGCTTTGGATTTACGTTCTGTTCAAAAATGGCATGTCCTCCTTCGTGGATGGCGGAGAACATAGCAGAAATCGGATCGTCCTCATGATAATGATTCGTCACCCGAACATCCTGGGATGAGAAATTCAGCGTAAATGGATGCTCGCTCTCTCCCACCGCACCCTTATTAAAATCAAATCCGATATACTCCAGCAAAAGCTTCTGCCCCTTCTTCTGTGCATCCACATCGAAGAATCGGTGGAACTTGCTGTCCTCCGGCTGGTCGGCTGCGATAATCTTCTGTACCAGAGGAATCAGTTCCGTCTTAAGTTCCTCAAATAAGCGGTCGATGGTTGCAGAGTCCATTCCTTCCTCATACTGATCAAGAAGCGCATCATATACTTCCTTTCCCGGATCGGTGTAGGATACCATTTCACGTCGCATATCAATCATCTTTTTTAAATGCGGCGCAAAAATATGATAGTCCGCTGCTGCTTTTGCTTCCTGCCATGCGCGCCCTGCTTCCGCCTGTGCCGAAACAAAGGCGCTGTAAAAATCTACCGGAATTCTGGAATCCCGCTCAATGTCACGATACATCTTTTTTACGATAAACTGCCAGTCCGGGTCAAGCTGCTCTAGTTCCTCCGGTTGATTCAAAACCTTCAGATACTCCTTCAATTCCTCCGCCGTCGACAATTTAAACTCTTCGGTTGAAAAATAGGTAAGCGCATCCGAATGGCGGTCAAATCCATTCTTCGGCATTCCTGTTTCCATATCCCAATATAGCAGCGTAACTACCTGCCCAAACTTTTGCATATTTTCCAAATAGTTCTTAAAATCCGTAAATGTCTGACTCATAATTTATGTACTGCTCTCCTTGTTAAAAATTTCTCTCATGCACTCATTTTCCAATGCATGCTCTTTTTATATTGTAGCAGTTTCCCGGGAAAATGCCACCCTCATAATGTTTTTCGTCCATTTCATGAAAATTCCAGCATATGCTTGCGATACCACTTTGGAAGAAGTGTATTCTGGCACTTCTCATTAAAACGCTCATCAATGGCCATGGTAGAAAAGTATGCTCTCCACATTTCCTCATACTTATCCTTTGACATCAATGCTTCCTTTTCCCCAAAAGCCTCCAAAAAGGCAGCTTCCTTTTCATCCATTTCTATTCCTGCCACAAAGAAGCAGCTTTTATATGCCGGATGAACCAGAGCATATTTTCGCTTTTTATCAAAAATAATGAAATTCTCATTGGGAAAGCGGTCTGTAAAGTGCTCCTGCATCACCGGAAGCGCATCACATTTCGGTTCGATTTCTGCCAAAAGGAACCTGCCTGTATCCCAAAATCTTGTAAATCCCAGCAGCTTCTGACACTCATTGCCAACCTTCCTTGACAGCTCCATGACCCGGATTACATAGGGATCTGCCAGATATTCCCGAATCCGACTTCCTTTTGAGAAAGCCCGCACCAGATATCCCAGCACCGTTGTTGCACGCTCAGGGTCAAAATGGCATAGCGCGTAAAATACGGTCTGATATACCGAAAATCCCAATTTGCTTTGAATGGCATACACGGTTTTTGCCGCCTTTTCTTCATCCGTTCTTATTTCTATTTGCCTTGCAAAAAGCATGATATTGCTATGCTCTCCGATTTCAATGGAAATGGAATCCTCATAAGGTTGCTGCATACTATTTTTATATACAAAAGCATCAAACAATGCTGTAAGTATTCCGGTTATGCTGTCCTCGCATTTTAAAATCAATTGTTCGCTCAATACCTGCTCACTTCCCTTCGCCAGTATAAATCATGCCTGCTGGATGCACCCCAGCTCCCACAGATTCATCTGCTCATAAGTCTGCTTACTTCCATCCGACAGAAGCATTGCCGATGGCCTTTCATTGTAAATCAAATGTCTTGTAATATAGTCTTCTTCCATCTTTGTCTGGTACATCATTCTTCCTTTGCAGGTAATAAAGTATAAGGCTCTCTTTAATACCACCCCCATACGCTTAATATCCTCAAAATCCAATTGCGCATGCTTTCTTGCAAGAAGAATTCTTCTTGCACTCTTCGTTCCGATTCCCGGAACCCGAAGCAGGGTGTAATAATCTGCCTTATTGATCTCCACCGGAAATTCTTCCAGATGATGCACCGCCCAGTTGCATTTCGGGTCGATCTGCTCATGAAAATTCGGATTCTTTTCCGATAAAAGCTCTCCTGCCGCAAAACCATAAAACCGCAATAAAAAGTCTGCCTGATACAGCCGGTGTTCACGAAGCAGCGGCGGTTTTTCCATAAATCCGGGCAGAGTCTCATCCTGGTTGACATTTACAAAGGCAGAATAAAACACCCGCTTCATATCAAACTTCTGATAGAGAGCCTCTGTCACAGAAATAATCTGGTAATCCGTCTCCTGGGTTGCCCCTACAATCATCTGTGTGCTCTGCCCTGCCGGGACAAAATAGCGGGATGGGTGGGTCAATCCTGTACTTCTTTGTTGCACAGGAAGAAGGATATCCTTCTTTTCCTCCAGTTTTTTCACATTCTTTTCCCGTTGCTCAATCATGCGGTCTCGGCTCTCCGCGATCTCTGCCATCTGATTATAGTAGGATTTCTCGTCTACGCTGACCCTCGCCTGCATGCTGTGCACGCCGTGGTATTCTCTGCTTTCCTTTATTCCGTTTTGAATCTGACGCATGGGCTTTAAAATATTCTTCCGCACCTTGTTTGGCGCAATTTCCTTTAACCCTTCTGCTGTCGGGAATTCCAGATTCACACTCATACGATCACACAGGTATCCGATCTGTTCCACCACCTCCTGGGAGGCCCCCGGAATCCCCTTGATATGAATATAACCATTGAAATGATATTTGCTCCTCAGCAAAAACAAAGTCTCATACAAGAGCCCCATGGTATAATCCGGCGAATGTACAATCCCGGAGCTTAAGAACAATCCTTCAATGTAATTTCTCCTGTAAAATTCCATCGTAAGTGTACACACTTCCTCCGGGATAAAGGATGTACGGACCACATCGTTTGAGGAACGATTCACACAATACCTGCAGTCATAGATACATTCATTGGTGAACAGAATCTTAAGCAGTGAAATGCATCTTCCATCTGAGGTAAAGGTATGGCAGATTCCTGCCCCGGAAGCATTTCCCATATGCTTTCCATCCCCTTTTCGCTCTACTCCGCTGGATGTACAGGCCACATCGAACTTCGCGCTGTCTGCCAATATCTTAAGTTTTTCCTGCAAATCCAATTCTGTGATAATTCCTGACATATGCTACCTCATACCAAGTAATTTAGAACAAATGTTCTGTTTAAAGAGTAGCACATATGTTCGAATATTGCAATACATATTACAGACATTGACTTCTTTTTAGATAATTCCATTCTAGGTCATTCACTTTTGCAGAATTTATTGACTTCTTTTCATAATTTCCCGATTTAGGTCATTCCACACAGCTTAATTCATTGACTGCTTTTCTGATAATCCCAATTTGAGTCATTCTCAACTTCCAAATTCATTGACTGTTTTTCGAGTTAATCCAATCTAGGTCAATTTCCATCGCCAAATTCATTGACTATTTTTCAAAAAATACCATTCTAGGTCATTCACTCCCCCTTCATTTCCAAACTCCCTTTTCAGAATTGTGTTCCTGAGAATGAATTTTGTTATTTGTCAAATATGCAAATTCATAATAGGAACACTTTTTCGAAATGGAAGTTTTCAAAATGGAAGAAAAAAGGCCACTACCGACCTTAATCGGTAATGACCTCTTACATTATCTTTACATTTTACTTTTTCTTGGAAAATGCAATCTTGATTGCCTGCTTTGCACCATTTGGCAGGATGTATTTTAACTTATCCTCTGACTTTCTCATGGTGCTTGCTTCTGGAATATCACGCTCCAGATGAATTGCATCAAATTCACACTTGGTGGTGCAGACACCACATCCCACACACTGGTTTGCATCCACAATTGTAGCTCCGCATCCTAAACAACGTGCAGTTTCTTTTTTCACCTGCTCCTCTGTAAAGGTAAGCTTTGCGTCACGGAAAGATTCTTTTCCTATCTCAGCTTTCCTTCCCGGAATCTGGCGTCCGGTATTATCATAGCTTTCTACAAGAATATCATTCTTATCCAGTTCCTTATAATAATGAGGATCACGGCCTATGGTAAGTGTGGCATGAGGCTGTACAAAACGGTGAATGGAAATAGCACCTTCCTTACCTGCTGCAATTGCATCAATTGCAAATTTTGGTCCGGTAAGCACATCTCCGCCTGCAAAGATATCCGAAACCGTTGTCTGATAGGTTACCGGATCTGCTACCGGAGCCGGTCCTCTAAACTCTACCGCCTCGCCCTCAAGAAGACTTCCCCACTGGGTAGCCTGCCCTACGGCAAGCAGTACATTGCTGCATGGAATCGTTATGGTTTCGTTCTCATCATACTGAGGATTAAAGCGTCCATCCGCATCCTTTACCTGTGTACACTTTTTAAATACAATTCCGGTTACGGTTCCATTCTCTGTAAGGATTTCCTTCGGTCCCCAGCCTCCGCGAAGCTCTATTCCTTCCGCTTCCGCAAGTTCGATTTCCTCCGGAAGTGCCGGCATGATATCCCGGGTTTCAAGGGATACCTGATATACCTTGGAGGATGAGCTTCTTACTGCACACCGGGATACATCGATTGCTACATTTCCGCCGCCGATGACAACGGTATCTCCTTCAAGCTTATAGGTCTCGTCATCCGTTAAAATATGTAAGAAATCCACACCGGTCATGACACCCTTTGCGTCTTCTCCCGGCACACCGATCTTTCGTCCACCCTGACAGCCGATTGCAAGATAAAATGCTTTGTAGCCCTCTTCACGTAACTGGCTGATGGTTACATCCTTTCCGACTTCCACACCGGTCTTAAACTCTACGCCCATCTCCCTAAGAACATCGATTTCTGCTGCAACAACATCTTTTTCCAGAACAAAGGAAGGAATTCCGTATACCACCATACCGCCGAGCTTTTCGTTCTTCTCAAAAATGGTTGGGCGGTATCCTTTTTCTGCCAGATAGAATGCACAGGAAATTCCTGCTGGACCGCCGCCAATGATAGCAATCTTCTGGTCAAATTCACCTTCCACCTTAGGGATCACCTTCTTAGGAATATATCTGGTTTCCGCATTCAAATCCTGCATCGCAATAAACTTCTTTACCTCGTCGATGGCAATTGCTTCATCGATGGTTGCCCTGGTACATGCATCTTCACAGCGTCTGTTGCATACATGTCCGCAGATTGCCGGAAGCGGATTATTCTTTTTGATAAGGGCAAGTGCATCCTGATATCTGCCCTGTGAAGCAAGCTTTAAGTAACCCTGTACTGCAATATGTGCAGGGCAGGCGGTCTTACATGGAGCGGTGCCGGACTCGTGGGTATTGATTCGGTTTTTATCCCTGTAATCCTCCGTCCACATATGTGGTCCCCACTTCTGTTCCGATGGAAGCGGCATCTTTGGATACTGTACCTGCGTTCCATCCTTTTTGCAAAGCTTCTGTCCTAAGGTAACCGCACCTGCCGGGCAGAACTCTACGCAGCGTCCACAGGCTACACACTTTTCTTTTTCCACATGTGCAACATATGCGGACCGGGACATGTTCGGTGTATTGAATAACTGCGAGGTTCGAAGCGCATAGCATACGTTTACGTTGCAGTTACAGATTGCAAAAATCTTGTTCTCACCGTCAATGTTGGTAATCTGATGAACAAATCCATTGTCCTCAGCCTTCTGAAGGATTTCCATAACCTCTTCCTTCGTAATATAACGGCCGCCCTTTCCGGTCTCTACAACATAATCCGCCATATCGCCCACAGCGATACACCAGCCTTCCGGATCATCTGCGCAGCCTTCCTCATAAGTTTCCCGGGATCTGCGGCAGGAGCATGGGCTTGCTGCATACTTTCCTTCATATTTATCCAGCCAGTAGGAAATGTGCTCAACGGAAACCGAATTGTTGGTGGTCTCAATGGCCTTTTCAACCGGAATCACATGCATTCCGATTCCTGCGCCTCCCGGTGGCACCATAAAGGTAACCTTCTCCAAAGGTAAACGGCTCATTCGTTCAAAGAACCGTCCCATCTCCGGGTGTTCCTCAAGTACTTTCGAATTCATATTTGTGAACTCCGCGCTTCCGGGAACGTACATAGGAAGCACATACTGCTTCTCGTGCTGTGGATTTTCCCAGTTGTACTCAATCAAACCATTAAAAGCCATCTCATCCAACTGCTTCTGCAAATCTTCCTCGCTGTATTCCGGACAAAGCTTTTTCATTTCCTCAAAGGTGCGTGGTTTGCGCTTTCCCATACGAAGAGCGATTTCGGCCTGCTCATCGGTGCAGATTGGCGCAAGTCCCCAGTACTCCGGTGACTCTTTTGTAATTTTCTCAAGTCCAAGCATAATTGGTGCGCGGTCTGTGATAAGTTTGCCAAGCTTTGCGATTGGTTCGCGCATCGGCTCATCATTCTTCACGGTATCCGGTACGTAATTTCCCAATGGATCTGCCATAGTTGTTCTCCTTTTCTTATAAAACCTTATTTATACTCATTTCCCTCTTTGAAAAAGGGTTAATTACCGTTTTCTTTTTGCAGCTTAACCTGCTCTCTTACCCACTCTGTCCAAGCCTCAAATCCCTCTCCGGTTTTTGCAGACACAAACATGACCTTTGCATCCGGGTTCAGTTGGTGTATGCGTTCCGTAACTGCTTCCTTGGAAAAATCAGGAAAGATTGGAAGTGCATCACATTTATTTACAAGCACCACATCACATATGGTAGGCATCAGAGGATATTTTAACGGCTTGTCGTCTCCCTCCGGTACCGAAAGAATCATCACGTTTTTTGTGGCTCCTGTATCAAATTCCGCAGGACATACCAGATTTCCTACATTCTCAAGAAAGACAACATCCATTTCCTTTGAGCCAAGCTCCGAAAGCCCCTGTCTGGTCATATCCGCATCTAAGTGGCACATTCCGCCGGTATGGATTTGAATCGCGGGGGTTCCCGTTTCTAAAATCGCGACTGCATCGACATCCGAATCAATATCTGCCTCCATAACACCAATCTTCATTTCATCGGAAAGAAGGGAAATGGTTCTCTTAAGGGTTGTAGTCTTCCCTGATCCGGGACTGGACATCAGATTGACCAGAAAGGTTCCATCTTCCTTAAGCTGCTCACGAAGTCTGTCTGCATCCGCATTGTTATCTTCAAAGATGCTTTTCTTTACCTCGATGATTTTCACTCGCTCCACGTTTACCCTCCACTTCCATTCCTGCCTGATACAAAGCTATCTCTTAAGTCTATATGTGATTGCTTTTTGTGGTTAGACCAGAACTTGGCTTTATATCTTCTACTTACTTCTAACATACATGCAATTTCGCCAATTGTCAAGTTTTTGTCAAAGCAGTTCTCGGATTCACTTCTATCTTTTCTCTGGTCATACCAGTATAGCACTATTTCTTTTTTCTAAAACTTCCATCTTAATCCATCGGTCAGCATCTTTCTTCCTCTGCTTCCTTGTGAGACCTTTCCTGCTCATCTTTCTGGGAAAAACGTTCCTCTATTGCTTTCTTATGAGAACTTTTACAATCATTTTGGGTGTACAGCAGCTCTTTTTCCTCGGCTACGCCCAATTTTCGCTTTGAGTTCTCTTTGAATTTCCCTTTAGGCTTCCTTTTTGGGTGTACGACAGCTCTTTCTCCACTGTTACACCCAATTTTCGCTTTGAGTTCTCTTTGGATATCCCTTTAGACTTCCTTTTTGGGTGTACGTGACCACATTTATCGCCTCCACACCCAATTCTTTATATTGAAATAAAAATCCCTTACAAAACCCCAGCGCCCATCATAAAAAAACAGAGATGAGACCCGTCAACTGGATCTCATCTCTGATATATTACGCCCTTTTCAGAAAAGTGTTCCTAAGAATGCATTTTGTTATTTGAATCAGAACGTTTAAAAAGCGTCGGTACTTAATGAGCAATTTATTGCGAATTTAGTACCGCTACGCTTTTTACAAGCGAGAGCGGTTTCTGATTCAAATATGCAAATTCATTCAGGATCATTTTTTGAAATAGGAGACAAATTACTATTCCTGATTACTCTCTATGCATAGAGAAGGTTTCCGTATGGTAGTTCTCAAGATTTTCGTGAATACCGCGGTCTCCAGCCTGTGCAAGAAGCTCATCACGGAATTTCTTGGTAGAAAGCTGATCATTGTATGAGCTCGGTCCTCCAACGCAGCCTCCTTCACAAGCCATTCCTTCAATGAAATCCTCCGGAAGCTTTCCGACCTTCATAAGAAGAAGTGCCTTCTTACATTCAGCGGCGCCGTTTGCCTGACATACCTTTGGATCGCACTCTGCGTTCAGTTCCTTCATGCTCTGAATAACTGCTGCTGTTACTCCGCCGGAATTTCCAAAACGCTTTCCGTAAATAGATGCTTCCTGATAAGAGGTATCATTTGGCTTCAAAGTAACCTCCTTTGCTCTCATCATTGCACGGATTTCACTATAGGTAAGAACATAATCTGCATTTCCCTCGATTTTCTGATCCTGTACCTCTGATTTCTTTGCAATACATGGTCCGATAAATACGGTAACTGCTTTAGGGTCCTTTGCCTTAATCATGCGGGATACGGCACACATTGGTGAAACCGTTGTGGAAATCTTATCTGCAAGCTCCGGATAATGCTTACGAACCATATTGACAAATCCCGGACAGCAGGAAGTAACCTTCTTCTCACCCTTCTCGTAGGCTTCCATCCACTCTTCCGACTCATAGGCTGCGGTCAAATCTCCGCCGAGTCCCACTTCAATGGTATCGGTAAATCCAACCTCATGCATAGCAACCTTCCAGCTCTTCATGGTGATGTTCGGTCCGAACTGGCCTTCTGTTGCAGGTGCAACAAGTGCATAAACATTCTTGTCCTCTGCCTTTAATGCCTCGATAACATCAACAATAAAGGTCTTTGAGCCGATTGCACCGAACGGACAGCTATGGATACACTTACCACAGCGGATACACTTTTCTTCGTTAATTACGGAAATACCAAACTCATCGTATGTAATTGCGTCCACCGGACAGGAATTCTTACATGGCCGAACCAGATGTGCAATGGCATTGTAAGGACATGCCTGGGCACATTTTCCGCACTCCTTACATTTCTGGGCATCAATATGGGAGCGATGACGTCCCGGTGAAATTGCCCCAAACTTACAAGCATTGATACAGGCCTTTCCGATACAATTCTGACAGTTCTCTGTAACGGTATAGGCAGAAATCGGACAATCCTCGCAGGCCGAATGGATAACCTGAATCACATTCTCATCCGAATTTCCATAGAGAGTCTGCCCCTCTGTCAAAAGGACACGCTGGCGAATGATCTCTCTTTCCTTATAAATACAGCAGCGGAACTGCGGCTGAGGTCCCGGAATCAAATCATATTGAATGTTTTCCTTCTTCTCCTGAAGCTTTCCCTCAAATGCAAGCTTTGCAACCTGGTACAAAACATCATGTTTGATTTTAATAACATTTTCGTCTGCGTACATAATCTACTCCTTTGTGTTTTTTTTAACAAACTTTCTCTGACGACATTTTACTAAAAAAATTTCGAAAAGACTAGACTTGTTTTTATCTTTGTACAATCTTTTTTTCATTTTTAGCCATTTTATACACACAACGAGCATTTTTACCGCAAAAATGAACGGATAGATCAATAAAAGGATCTCAATAACCATCAGAAGATCCGCCACATCTTCATATCCTCTCGCACGATTTTCCCAATATGGATATACAAGGTTGCAATTTCTCATGCTGCGCGTGCCATATGCACGCAGACGTTTTGCCCTGCTTCCCAATGTAAAACGGTTGGTGTTATCCACAAGCTCATAGGATGCTTCATCTCTTCCGATTGCCTCCGCAAGCTTTGTTTTTCCAAAATTTTTCACCGGGTTCACAATTAAAAGCTCATAGGAATCAATGGTTGGATTTTCTTCCCCCATCGCCTCCTTCAGCATATCAAAATCCACATAAACCACCGGTTCGGATTCGGATGAAGCTTTCGAGAAATGTCCCTTATCATTTCTTACCACGCCCCGGATAATGTAGGTCTTGTCGTAAATCATTACCGGCATTCCGGCAACATCCGTGGCACCAAACAATTTCCAGGCAGTAAGCTCATCCAGAATAATGCCATCCTTCAGTTCATCCTCCGATGAAAAATAAGTGCCTGACAATAGTTCTAAGGGATGAAAGAGAAAGAAATCCTTTGACACCCCATAAGCCCGCACGCTTGTATCCGACTGCTTGGAACTGATGTACAGATTTCCTTCCGTCGAATAAGCATCCACCAGCGTTCTGCCCTCATCCTCCACATCGGAGGCAGCTTCAGAAGCGGCATTCATCAGTTGATTCCGAAGGGGATAGATTTCCCCTTCCGACAGCCCCGAATCCTGTTCAAAAAAGATGGAAAGCTGGACATATTTACTATGCTTAGACCACCGGCTGGCAAGCTTTTGTGTTTCGAGCTGATTGCAGAAATTGTAATCGTATATTCGAATACATAATGCACCAACCAAGAATAGGGCAACAAGCAGGAGACTTTTGTAACGTATGAAATTTTCTTTGTTAAAAAGCTTCCGAATATTCATAAAGCATTAGTCAGCCAGACGAACCTGCTGATTCTCCTCCACTGGTTTGGTCGTTGTTGTAATCACATATTCATATCCTTCAAGAGGTGCCGAGATTGCGGAATAGGTGTCATCTGATGCAATAACCTCCACGTTTGTTCTTCTCGCATAATACCGGTTTCCAAGTGGTGTGTTCTTGGACTCAATCACAAGAATAAATTTGCCGTTGGAATCCTCCCGGATACTGCTTGTAGGAACCACAAGGTCATAGTTTGCACTCTTTTCTCCGATGGAAACCGTATAGTTGCTGCCTGCACTTACATCACCGGAGAGCTCACATACAACCTCAACGCTGGATTTGTCGGTTGGATTTTTCTTAATCGCATATACGGATGCGGTAATGTCATTTCCATACCAGTTGTTCAAAATGTTGGCGGTATCGCCGACCTTGATATTCTTTGCCAGATCTGCCGTTGTGGTGAATCGCAGAACAAAGGCTTTGTTCTCCGGCTGTATCAGCATGACCGTCTCATCCTTTGGGACATTCTGTCCTGCAGTATACAGAATCTCCGTCACGGTTCCTGCAATCGGAGCTACCACCTGGGCATCTTCCGCTTCTGATTCAAGCTTTGCTACATCACTTCGCAACGTCGCAAGAGCCTCATACTGTGCACTTAAGGATATCTGCGCCATGACCCTGGTCTTTACCTCCGTCTGTTTTGCCTGCGCGTTTGACAGAGTAGTATTTGCTGTGGCAAGCTGGTTTTTCAAGGTTGCCGCAGTTGCATCCGTTGATGAGCTCAAAGTCTTAAGGTCTATTGAATACTGAATATCATCCACCTTCTGCTTGGCAGCGCTTGTTGCCTTTGTGGCCTCCGTGTAGGCGGAGGCTGCAGAATTGTAGGAGGACGTTGCGGAGTCATACTCTGACTTTGCAGAATCCATGGCGGATTTTGCGGAGTTCATTTTACTTTCTAATTGAGCTAAGGTTGCTATATCTTCAGCACTTGGAGTACCTCCACTTGCTATTATCGCGTCATTCCCTGCTTTTTGTGTGGCATGCGCATTCACCGCTGTCTCATAAACCGACTTAGCCGTTTCATAAGTTGACTTTTTCTCTAACATATTTGATTTTGCGTCGTTGTAGGCAGTTTCCTTCTCGCTCTCCGTTTTCTGAACTGCCGCAAGGTCCCGGTTTGCATTCAGCTTTTGAATTTCCTCCGCACTGGTATCCACCTTCGCATCCGTAAGTGCTGCAATCTGAGCGGTAAGAGAATCTACGGTAGCCTGAGCCGAATCAACGGCTGCCTGGGCATTTAGCAGTGTATTCTGCTTGTCGGAAAGAGATCCGGTATTTCCGGATTCAATTGCCTTTCGCTCCGCCACGGTAATTCCGGACTCCAGAACCGCCGTCTCATAGGCATTTTCCGCCTCTAACAGCGATTTTCTTGCCGCGGTAAGCTCCTCGCTTTCCGCATCCTCAAGGGTAAACAACACGTCTCCCTTTTCCACTGTAGCCCCGGTTCTGACATCCACCGTGGCAATTTTTCTGGATTCCTTAATCGTAACGGAATAGCTGTCGTTCGCCTCCACCACTCCGCTGCCCCGCACCTTTGTGGTAATGGAATCGCTTCTTACCATCTGGGTACTTACCTCTACCAGAGAGTAATTCATGAAGGTATTGGAAAAAAGCGTGAGTACCAACATGATGCTTAAGAATACAATAGCAATATTCTTGATTGTATTTTTTCTTTTTGACTTATCTTCTAACATTTTTCTATCCTTTCACACTACCCTGATATGCTACACCTTCCACAAGCTCCGCCTCTCCGTACAGATACAAAAGCAGGCAGGGAACCATATAGAAGGTTGCCGCTGCAAAGGCCAGTCCGATTTCCTGCGCATTGATTTTGGAAAGGAAAATGGACAGTGGATACTTATCTGTATCAGAGAAGAATAACAGTGGCTGCTCCACCATATTCCAGTAATCCATAAATACCAGAATCACACAGCTTGTGGCGATTCCTTTACAAATTGGCACACAGATTCTGCTGAAGATCTGCCACTCATTTGCACCATCGATTTTTGCAGCGTCAATAAGTGCCGTCGGTATACGCTTCATATACTTTGTCAGCAGATATACGGAAAACGGCGAAAAAATTCCCGGAAGCCAGATGGCCCAATTGGTGTTCAACAGATGCATCCAGTTTAATACCAGATAATTCGGCACTAAAGTAACCTGATAGGGCATCAGAAGCAGGATAACATAGGAAAAGAACACGATTACAGAGAGTTTTCCTTTCGTTCGCGTAAATCCATAGGCTGCCAAAAGTGCGACAATTAGCTGAAATACCACAATCGGTACAACCAGTATCATGGAATTCCAGAATTTCAGCAGATAGTCCGGACTCTTAATTAAGATGGTAAAATACTGGGAAAAGCTTACCATGTCCGGTATAAATTTTAAGTTTACTGTTTCTGAGATATATTTCTTACCACCGGTATCCGTCTTCTCAAAAATCATTCCATAGTTGGAAGTAATTTCCGAAGAGGCCATCAAAGAATTTGTGAATGTAAGTACGATTGGAATCAACGTAATGACTGCAGTCGTTACTGCAACGATGGTAAGAATGATTTTCACGATCATTCGCTTTCGTTTTTTCCCTAAGCTCATTCTTCCTCCAAATCCTTTCCATACCAATGTTCTACCGCAAACATGATTGCCATAATGATAATCATCACAAAAGACATATAGATTGCCGCTGTGGACAGCTTCTGATAGTCCGCAGATGCAAAGGTATTATTCATGTAATGCTGAAGCATATACAATGCTCCCACCGGATAATCTCCGGTCAGAAGATATACCTCCCGGAATACCTTAAAGGAATTGATCATAGACAGAATCGTCGTAAAGGCAATCATCGGAGATAAATACCGAAGCTTCACATGGAAAAAAATCTGGATTTTTCCGGCTCCGTCCAACTCTGCAGCCTCCACCGAATCGGTAGGTACATTTCCCAGAGCCGCCAAAAACAGAACCATGTTATATCCGAGATTTTTCCATAAGAACAGCAGGATAATTACGAAAAGACCGGCGGAGGACTTTAACCATTCCACGGGTTCTCCTCCTGCCTTTAAAATCCAGGAATTGACAACACCCTTGTTATCAAACAGAACCTGCCAGATCAACACAATGGACGCCGTCGGAACCATGAGCGGTGTAAGAAAACTGCTTCGAAGCTGGCTGTACATCGGAATTCCCGCATCTAACATCAGGGCAAGCAGCATGGCAAGAATGACTGCCAGAGGTACCGCAATGGCAGAAAAAAGCATCGTATTCCCAAATGCTGTCCGAAAAGCGCTGTTCGTTATCACATTTATGTAATTTTCCAATCCGACAAAACTTTTTGAAATCGGATTATCTACAAAGGAAAAATAGATTACAACAAGAAACGGGAGCACAAAGAAAACCAGCACTCCCACTACACTCGGTGCCAGGAATAATCCTGACACCGACTTTTTTCTCTTTTTCCTTTTTGAAACTGAATGCTTCATTTCAAAAAACCTCTGTTATTTTGTCTCGCTAAGATAAATCTGCATACGACTCTGAATCTTATCTGCAACTGCCTCTGCACTCTGCTCTCCTGAGAAATAGTAAGCAGCTTCCTCGTTGATGATGTTCATGATTTCATTGGTAACCGCACCATTTACCGCAGTAGCATTGTATACAAGGTCTTTGATTGCTTCGATTTCTTCGTCTGTGGCAGGATGAATCTCTACCTCAAAATTGCCCCAGCCCCAGGTCCAGCCGCCACCATCAAGTGGTTTCTGCGCGTTTTCACAGAATTTCTCAAAGCCATCCTTGCGGACAGAGAATCCATAGCTGTATCCATCATTCTCATTGTCCGTTGGCAGATAGAACTGTCTTAAGAATTCCCATGCAATATCCGGATGCTTACAGTTCTTTGTAATTCCGTAAATATTGTTTAAGCTGATCATTGCTCCGTTTCCTTCTGTGGTCGGATATCCAATGTAGGTAAGCTTATCATTGAATACCGTCTCATACATCTGGATTTCTGCAAAATCATTCAGATAGAACTCGGAAAGCAGTACTTTTCCTTCATTCATAAGCACGCTGCTGTCCTCATCCTCCTGCCACTCAAAGGTCTCCGGGAACATATTGGCAAATTCCAATGCAGAGACAAATTCCGGTGTATCAAAATGGCAGGTTGCCGTTGCGCTGTCAATATAGCTCTTGTATCCGAGATTCAAGCAAAGCTGAAGCGCCTGATCTCTTGTCATTCCATAGAAAAGCTGTGTACCCTGTGGTTTGGAATCAAGGAGTGCCTTCATCTCCTCAAAGGTCCATCCCGGAGTGGTTCCTACATCAGATACCTTTCCTACTACCGTCTGGATGGAGAAGGAGGTTGGCAGACATACCAGTTTTCCGTCCATTTCACACGCAGTAAGTACATTCGGCATCAGGGCATCCCTTGTCAGCTCTGCATCATTGTCTAAGAACTGATACAAATCGGTCATCAGTCCCTTAGAGGCGAAATTCACAACCTGTGAGTAATCGTTAAAGATTACCATGTCAATACTTTTATCTGCTGCAACTGCGGTGGTGAAGGAACGCAGCATATCGTCATAGGTTTCTGCATCCGGATCGTTGTACTCAGTAATGCTGATATGGTATCCCTCATGCTTCTTATTGAATTCAATTGCCATGGACTCTACGTTTGAATCCAGCCACATGCAGGCAACATTGATTTTTTCTGTCTTTGGCATTTCGCTTTCATCGATTTCCGTAAGGATTGCCAGATCGTATACGTATTTCATCTGGGTATTGCTATAGCTTCCTGAAAAAACCGCAATTCTTCCATCGGAAAGCATTCCGAAGGAATTTACACTGGAAGCAGGAATGTTATAGTCCATAAAGTTGAGAAGTTTTTCTCTCTCGTTGGTCTTCATGTTGCAGATGCTAAGGCTTCCGTTCTCGCGAATTAAAAGCTCATCCTCACCGTATGCAGCCGCTCCGCTTTCAAGGTTTCCGTCAAAGCCTTCTATGCCTTCCTCTGAAACGGTCATGGTATTTACATCGATTTCCCGGAGCATAAAATGGTCTCCGCTGTAATCTCCAATTGCAACATTTCCGTTTGGCATCCGGATGAAATTGCTGACATATCCGTCCAGCTCAATCTTTCCGAGGGAATTTCCTTCTGAGTCATAGACATCCACATAGTACTCATCGCTGGTGCCATCGTTGCTCCACTTATTCATCATTACATAGAGATTTCCGTTTCCGTCACAGTAAACGCCGTTGCAGTTGATGTACCACTGACTTTCCTCATTCGGATCTGTCTCCCGGACAACCTTCTCGTATACGGTGTTTCCGTTCTCATCCACTTTAAGAAGACGCTCGGTACTCTCCCACTCCATGCCGTAGTCTTTCATAAATCTCGCATAGTCTACGGTTCCATCTTCTCCTGTGTATTCTTCCGCAAACCAGTTGTTCCACTCTTCAATTGCTGTGTCTTCTGTCTCTCCCCACATCTCCATGATTTGTTCAATCACATCGTCATAGGTGGTGGCGGAATAGTCTTTATTTAAGCATTCTTCTGTGACATTGGACTGGTACACATACAGATAGATGCTGTTATCATCATCCACCGCAAAGTAGCTCACACTGCTGTTTTTAATGGTTGTTCCGTCCTCCAGTTGTTCAGATGCTCCCTCCCAGAGCTTCTTTTCCGTCTGGTCTACAATATTGTACTGATAGACGGTGCATGCGGTATAATCCTCGTTGTAGCACTGGTATACGATGTTATCTCCAAATATTTTTACATTTCCCAGATCATTGCTAAAGGATGCCGGCAGGTTATTCGGGTACTCCACGCTGTAAAAATGCTTCGGTTCGTTGCTGCTTGACGACTTACCTCCGCCGCAGGCACAAAGCGATGCCCCCATTGCTGCCACCAGTGCAAGACTGATTCCTTTTTTGAAAATTTCTTTCTTTCTCATATATCATCCTCCATATCTTCTGATAAACAGAAGCTTAAAATAACTTTATTCATATATTAACCTTAGCGAATATCCCCTTAAAACACAAGGAAAAAATCCTTAGGAAATTCTTAATTTTATCTTCATAATTTCCTGCTATCTGAATAAGATATTTCAAACCTGCACTCCATGGATGTATATATGGAAAATGATCAGAAAATAGAACCTTTACTTATGCTTTCCTTTGATGCCACCGCCGAGGAACGAAGCAAGTCTCCCGAGCTTTCCTATGGGACTTTTTTGATTTCATCACCTGCTCCTGCCTTTCCTTCGGATACCATTCCTACGGAGGAGCTCATCTGGGAAATTATTTTTTCATACACGGAGAGCTATGAATCTCTTGTAAACACCCATCCTACCATCGATTTTCGCTTTTTGATCAACGGATACGGGATTGCAAGAGGAAGCAAAGAGGACATTCTTATGCTTTCCTCCGACCCCCAGATTATCTATATCGAAAAACCGAAGCGCCTTTTCTTTGAAACCTACCACGGCAGACAGGTCTCCTGCATCAATAGTGCCCAGTCTCTTTTTCCCGACAGTCTGACCGGGCAGGGTGTTCTTGTGGGAATCATCGATTCCGGAATCGACTATGCACATCCGGACTTTCGAAATCCCGATGGCACAACAAGAATCGCGCTTTTGTGGGATCAGGTGCTTGGAGAGGTATTTTCTTCCGAAACCATCAACCGGGCTCTCCAAGCCCCCACCGAAGCAGAGCGATACAACATCTGTCCCAGCGTAGATATCTCCGGTCACGGAACCCATGTGGCAGGAATTGCCGCTGGAAATGGTGCAGCCTCCGCCGGGGTCTTTCGCGGTGTGGCCTATGAGGCGACCTACATCATCGTAAAATTAGGTGTATTTAACTCCACCGGTTTTCCCGGAACTGCCCAGCTTATGGAGGCGGTGGATTTTTGTATCACGGAAAGCATGAACCTTCATATGCCTCTTGCCCTCAATTTAAGCTTTGGAAATACCTACGGTTCCCACAGCGGCACCTCACTTTTGGAAACCTTTCTGAATCAGATTTCGAACCACAGCAGGCTTTCCATTTGTGTGGGAAGCGGTAATGAGGGTGTCAGTGGGGGACACACAAACGGAATCCTGCCGGTCACTTCACCGGCTTCCGGTTCTTCGCAGCTTTCCCCGGTTTCTCCCAGCCCCACGGTAGTAGAATTTGCCATCAGTGAGTTTTCTACCTCCCTCAGTATCCAGATATGGAAAAATTACGAGGATGACTTTTCCCTCTCCATCTATAATCCTGCCTCCGACAGTTCCATCCTGATCTCCGAGGCCTCCGGCACCTCAAGATATCATCTGGGGAATACCACACTTCTGGTTTTTTACGGGGAGCCGGCCCCCTACAGTATCTATCAGGAAATCTTTATTGAATTTATACCGGATATGTACTATCTGGATTCCGGTATCTGGAGCATTACGCTCCTTCCCCGCCAGATTCGTTCCGGCGAATGGGAAATGTGGATGCCTGCGGCTGCAGTTCGAAATACCGGCACCCGTTTTCTTCTTCCCACACCGGACACAACTCTTACCATTCCCTCCACAGCAGCCGGCGTGATTACGGTAGGAGCATATGATTCTGCCACCGATGCCATTGCGTCTTTTTCCGGGCGGGGCTATACCTACGGAACCGATCAGCCCAAACCGGATCTCGTTGCTCCGGGAGTAGAGATTACCTCCTGCGCACCGGGTGGCGGCTATACCGAGCTTACCGGTACCTCCATGGCAACACCCTTTGTCACCGGAAGCTGTGCAGCACTGATGCAATGGGGAATTGTAAACGGAAATGATCCATTTTTATATGGGGAAAAGATGAAAGCAAGACTCCGACGTGGCGCCAGAAAGCTTCCCGGAACGCAAGAACACCCCAATCCACAAAGCGGATGGGGTGCATTATGCCTGAGGAACAGTCTTCCTGTTTGATTTTATCCCTTTTCTGAATTGTGTTCCTAAATAAATTTGCATATTTGAATCAGAACCCACTCTCGTTTGTAAAAAGCGTAGCGGTACT
>JBJENM010000156.1:0-27079 GCA_051880175.1 Agathobacter sp.
AGAAGGCAGGATTCTTAACAAGAGATCCACGTATGAAAGAGCGTAAGAAGTACGGCTTAAAAGCAGCTCGTCGTGCACCACAGTTTTCAAAGAGATAAGGATTACTGCGAATGGCAGTATATGGAAAGAGCTTCCGAGTTTACTCGAGAAGCTCTTTTTATATACTGTCATTCATTGGAAAACAAGAGATGACCGAGATGAAGCGAAGCGGAATCGAGGATACCTCTTGGATTCGCAGTAATCCGAAATGCTTGCATTTCCGGGGCTTTTGTTATGCGGATTTGTTCATTGGAACGCAAGAATGACCGAGGAAATCCGAAGGATTTTCGAGGTTCTTCTTGCGTTCGCAGATAACGTCAGAATATTCTTAGAATGTTTAAGAAAAGCATATTACACTCCAGGACAATAGTTCTGGGATGTTTTTGTATAAAAAAATAAAGAAGTATGATATACTTCACATGAGCAAGTCAAAAATGATTATTTGGAGGTGAAACAATATGCCAGAAATATCATTATTTTATGGAATTCGAGTTACTATGTATTATGATGATCATAATCCACCGCATTTCCATGCAGAGTACAATGGAAATAAAGCAATTATTGAAATTGATACGGCTAGATGCATTAAGGGTGCTTTGCCATCAAGACAATTAAAGTTGATTTTAGCGTGGTGTGTTCTGCATCAAGATGAGTTGATGCAAAATTGGGAATTATCTAAAGATGGAAAACCATTAAATAGAATTAATCCACTTGTATAGGAGGTGACGTTTATGTTTCCGAAGGTAGTTCAAGTAATACCGATGAAAGACTATTCAGTATTTGTGTACTTTGAAGATGGAAAGATAGTATGTTATGATATGAAAAACATGTTAGATAAAGAAATTTTCAAACCATTGAAAGACATTTCTGTATTTGTTGATGCATGTACGGTTATGAATGATACGTTAGCATGGGATATAAGTGGAAATAGAGATACTAGTCGATGCATTGATATTGACCCTGATACGCTGTATGAATTGCCTTATTGCAAGGAACAAATAGCTTAGATGTAAACTTTTACACTATGGATATGTTTTCGAGACCGTTAACAAAGATATAATCAACTTCACAATTCAGGATGTTTCAGAACGGTGTATTACACTCCAGGACTTTTGTTCTGGAGTGTTTTTTTATGATAACTGTGTTAAAATTACTTTTAGTGAAAATATTTATATGGAGAGAAGGAACAATTATGATAGCACCAAGAAAGATAAAACATATGGCAGCAAAAATGGAAAGAGAAAATTTGGAGTTCCGCACGTTTTTGAAGTGCAATGCAGATGAAAAAATATTAGACGAGCAATTTGCCAAATTACATAATGAATTATTTGCAAAGTATGATTGCGGTAGATGCAGAAATTGTTGTAAGTGCTATTATGGGAGGATTCCTTTATCCGATATTAAGAAAGATGCATCACATTTGAATATGTCTCCAGATGAATTTGTTGAATTGTACTTTTCTGAAAAAGAAGGCGAAAGCAACTATAGGACAAAACATAAACCATGTGATTTTTTGCAAGAGGATGGAAGTTGTAAACTTGGGGATTGTAAGCCAGAGAATTGTAAAAAGTATCCGTATACAGATCAGCCTGAGCGTATGCATAGTTTATATAGTGTACTAGATGCCGTTTCTGTATGTCCGATAGCTTTTGAAATATTTGAAAGATTAAAGATAGAGTATGGTTTCAAAAAGTAAGCAAAAGAATAGTAAGAAAAAACAAATCCATGAAATTATTGAATCAGATGAGAATTTTGCTTTTATAGCAGGGTATACATCAAATGGCTTTGCATACGGAATTGCGGATTCATGGAAACAAAAATATAAACGCAGAAGTGCAATGATGGATGAATTAAAAAAAGCAGGATTTTGATTTATAGAAAGGAGACGCAAATGAAAACAATCATTATTTATAATTCCCAGACAGGATTTACAGAACAGTATGCGAGCTGGATCGCAAAAGCGCTGGACTGCCCAAGCAAATCTTTAAAGCAGACGACTGCAGCAGAACTTTCAAATTATGACCGGGTTATTTTCGGTGGATGGATCATGGGAGATAAGATTACGGGGTTAGATAAGCTTTGCCAGATGACCTCGCCTTCTGCGGTTTTTGCGGTCGGCTCCACACCGGCTTATGAAGAAGTAGTGGAAAAAATCAGAAATCTGAATCAATTGGAGCAGATACCATTTTTCTATATGGAAGGGGGATTTCGTCTGGAAAAACTCGGATTTCTACAGAGAACCCTACTAAAAACACTAAAAAAAGCAACTGCCAAGAAGGAAAATCGCAGCCGGCAGGAAGAATTTATGCTTCAGAATTTAGGGGCATCCTTTGACCATTCTGATGAAAAACAGATAGAGGATCTGGTGAAATTTCTGGAAAAATAGCGCAAAAGAGATAGGAAACACAATGATGCAAACCTACCGAATCGATTTTTATGACAATTTCAGATGTATCGCGTCGGAATGTCCCTACACCTGCTGCAAAGGCTGGGGGCTTCTTGTCGATGATAAGACCTATGCCAATATGCGAAAAGAGAAGGGTAAATTGGGACTGATGCTGCGTCTTTTTACAAGGGTAGATGTGGAGAATGGCGCAGTGCTTCGCACAGTAGGCGGGAAATGCCCGTTTTTGGAGAAAGACGGATTGTGCCGATTGCAGAAGGAAGACCGCAGGGAGCTTATAGCGGACATCTGCAATCTGTATCCGAGAAGAAGTATTTCCTACGGCAGTATCTGCGAGGTGAGTCTGGAATTGTCCTGCGCTCAGGCCGCCAGATTGTTCTTAAAGGACATCAAAAGACATGCTTTTGTTGAGTATCAAGCAGATGAGAACACACAGAATTCGGAATTGGAAAAGACAAAGCCTTATTATGAAGTAAAAAACAATGACCCGGTATTTCTTTCGCACCTGATGGAGGACAGGGAAAAAATTCTGGATTTCCTATGGAGGGATACGGATTCCATAGAAGATGAGCCTCTTGCTATCATAAGAAAAATGCAGGATGTTCTGGATTATGCCTATGTCAAGCAGAACTATTTTGGGCGAGACAAACAGGCAGAGGCGAAAGCGGTGGAATTGCCGGCAGGACAGCAGGAAATTCAAAAATGGCAGGATACGGGAGAATTTTGGAGGAAAAGCACGGAGGAAGCCGGTATGGTTTTTCCGTTTATACGGCTCAATGAGCTGATCTACGGAAGATTATCCTATACCTGCACGGCAAAGAGAAACCCAGTCATGTATGAACTGATAACTGCATATAAAAAACACTTTGGCGGACTTTATGAAAAGGAAGCAGAGGGTTTTTGGAAAGAAAAATGGAAGGAGCTGTGCAAGGAATACCGGGAAATGCCTGAAATTGTGCTGGCATATTATTCCTATTTACTTCAACAGACCTATTGCTGTGCATATGAAACCTATTACCTGATGGGACCGGTAATTCTGATATCTGTGTGCACAGAGCTTTTCATGCTTTTTCTTGTGGCTGCTTTTTTGGATGGAGAAACCTTGGAGGAGACAACAATCGCATCCATGATTGCAGGCATGGAACGGGCTGTACGACATAGCAGATCCTTCGAGAAAGAAGCCCTTGAATTGTTTCGAAAGAAAACATGAAAGTAAATATCTTGCAAAAAGTGACAGATAAATATGAAATATCTGTCATTTTTTGTTGAAATACTGGTGCAAAATGCAGGAAGTGTGATAAAATAAATTATATTTGTAGATAGCATAATGTAAGGGGAGTAAGGTGCAAAAAAGAATACTATTAGCAAAGAAAAACGGAATCCGCCTGAAGATGGTAGCATACGGCATTATTGTTTTTGCATGTGCGGTACTGTTTTTTACATTAGTTGGAATATTTCAGGTAAATAAAAGATATCATAGCCTTCTTTCTGTTACCGAGCAGAATATCAATGCGGTTAATGTAATTGATACGCTGGGGAATTATTCGGATTATCTGACAGATCAAGCCAGAGAGTATGTGATTACCATGGACTTTGATTATGTGGAAGCGTATTTCGAGGAAATAGAAAATGGGTATTATAAACAGCATTCTCTGACGGTTTTGGGGCGTCAGATGTTCTCTGATGATCAGGAAGTATGTGATATGCTGGACCGGTTCTCCGATTTGTCGGATGAGATGGTAGATTTCGAAATCCATGCGATGAGGCTGATTGCAGTCCGCAATGGTGTGGATGAGGAAATCTTCCCGAAGAAGCTGGCAGCCTATGAGCTGACAGAAGAAGAACTGCGGTGCTCGGAAGATGAAAAATTGACTGCCGCCTATTATCTGGTGTTTGGGGAAGAGTATATGGCACTCAGAAAAGAAGCAGATGATACGATGAGTGCGGTGCAGAGTAAAATAGAATCTATTACAAAAAGCCAGAGAGTAGCGGCCTCGGATCAGGTACTTCGTTCCATTAGAAATCAGACCATCTGTCTTTTTCTGATTTTTGTCGCTTTGATTGCATTACTTTTGGTTTTTATCATCATGGTTCTAAGACCGATTTATGCAATTGAAGAAAGCATGAAAAAGCAGGAACGCTTAAAAGAAGTCGGGCCAGAAGAACTGAGGGATCTGGTAAAAGCATACAATCACATGTGTGATCTGAATGCAGAAAGCAAGGTGGAGCTTGCCCATGAAGCGGAACATGATGCCCTGACCGGATTGCTGAATCGAGGAGCATTCGATAAATTAACAAAATATCTGCAGGAATCCATTGAACCCACAGCCTTGATTCTTCTGGATGTGGATAATTTCAAAGGTGTAAATGATACCTATGGACATCAGATTGGAGATGAGGCGTTAAAGAGAGTTGCGGAGCTTTTGAAGGAACATTTCCGCTCCAATGATTATCCTGCAAGAACCGGAGGCGATGAGTTTTCGGTCATTATGACCAACATTACTCCGAAAGAAAAAGACATTATTCGTTCAAAGCTTACCGCCGTGAATGATAGTCTTTCCAAGGCGGAAGGAAATGTGCCGAAGCTTTCCCTTAGTGCGGGAATCGCATTTGCCCAGATTGGCTATAAACCGGAGCTGTATAATATGGCAGACGAGGCCTTATATAAGACCAAAGAAAACGGAAAATGCGGATATACATTCTATGGTGATTGGAAATAATTGTTTTGACAGAGTTAGAAGCATATTATAACAAATTTAATGAAGAGAAACGTTTGAACAGCAGACATGGACAGGTAGAATTTTGTGTATCGATGAAGTACATACACGACTGCCTGTCCATGCTTGGTGTAGAGAAAGAGAACATAAAAATACTGGACGTGGGAGCCGGGACCGGACGATACAGCATACCTCTGGCCGAGGAGGGCTATGATGTTACAGCGGTTGAACTGGTCAAGCATAATCTGGGGAGGTTGAAGCAGAAAAGCCGTCTGGTCAAAGCCTATCAGGGAAATGCACTGAAATTATCGCGTTTTGAGGATGGCACATTTGATCTTACCCTTGTATTCGGGCCTATGTATCATTTGAAGTCAAAAGAAGAAAAAATAAGGGCACTAAAGGAAGCAAAACGCGTCACCAGAGAGGGCGGATATGTTTTAGTTGCATATATTATGAATGAGTACAGTATTATTACCTATGCCTTTAAAGAAGGACATATTTTGGAGGCAATCAAGGAGGGGATGATCGATGAGTCCTTTCACTGTACGGAAAAGGGAAATCCCCTTTACAGCATGGTAAGGCTTGAGGACATAGATGAACTCAATGATCTTGCAGGGCTTTACAGAGAGAAAATTATTTCGGCGGATGGAGCGGCGAATTATATTCGTCAGAGCTTAAATGCACTATCCGAGGAAGAATTCAAATATTTCATACAATACCAGATGGCTGTATGCGAGAGAGCAGATCTTATGGGAGCTGCCGGCCATACGGTAGATATTTTACGAAAGAAAGCATAAGAAAATGATAAAAAAATGGATTCCGATTATTGCTCCGCTGCTCTTAGTCGGAGGAATTGCAATTGGTTTGGGCGCAGATATGCTGCAGGAGACGGAAAGGAAGACCCCCTCTTTGATATCATCTGAGGCAGGAAAACAAATTTCCGAAAAAATCCGGGGAAGCGGACCGCAGATTATTGAGGATGCAACGCCGGTGATTCAAAGTATCACAATTTCGGCCACCGGGGACTGTGCATTAGGCACATTACAGCTCCATGGATATGAAGGCTCTTTTGGGCAATACTATGACAAGTATGGGGAAGAATATTTCTTTGAAAATGTCAGGGATATTTTTTCTGCGGACGATTTTACCATTGTAAATCTGGAATGTGTGTTGTCCTATTCCAATGACCGTGTAGAGAAAAAGTTTAATATCCGTGGGGAACCAAAATACACGGGCATTATGACCAGCAGTTCTGTAGAAGCCTGCTGCCTTGGAAATAATCACACCATGGATTATGGGCCAAGCAGTCTGGAGGATACGATAAATGCCTTAAATGAAGCAGGAATCGTGTATGGATATAAGGATTATGTGGATACCTATACAACAGAGGAAGGCATCGTCATAGGCGTGGTATCGGCAAGCCTGTTCTCTTATTCGCAGAAGGAAGAAAATTACTTCCGGGACGGAATCACAAATTTGCGGGAAAAAGGAGCAGACATTGTGGTTGCCTGCTGCCACTGGGGTGTGGAAGGCAGCCATGATCTGACGGAGTATCAGATTACAACGGCACATAAGATTATCGACTGGGGAGCCGATGTTCTGATTGGAAGCCATCCTCATGTACTTCAGGGAATGGAAGTATATAACGGAAAAGTAATCTGTTACAGTCTGGGGAATTTTTCATTTGGCGCTAATCATAATCCACCGGATTACAATACACTTATTTTTCAACAGACATTTACCTTTATAAATGGGCAGTTGCAGACAGATATCAATGCAAATATTGTCCCATGTCTGCTTAGCTCAGCAAAGGGATATAATAATTATCAGCCGATGGTGGCAGACGAAAATCATTGGCAGGATATCATTGGGAAGATGAATAGTTATACAAAGCCTTATAGTTCAATTACATTCGATGAGGACGGCAGGCTGGTCCTGCCGGAAGGGGAATAAAAAGAGAAGGAAGTATAAAGAATATGATGCAGTGGAAAGAACGGAAAAATGAGCGAATATATATTCCACCAAAAATCGAAAAAAATGTAGAAATCACGACCATCGACAGTACCCCGGGGGTTCCGGTAATTGAAACCCCGGATAAGACTATCGGAAATGCGCTTATGCCTCTCGATGAAATAAACGGATTTAAAGTTCGACCGGGATATTATCGAATGGAGGGAGCGTTTGCTACTGTTTCGGGAGTGAGCTTTTCCATCAGCTCTCACGGCGCTACCAGTTGTACTCTTTTACTGTTTCATCCTCAGGAGTCAGAACCATATGCGGAAATACCCTATCCGGAGGCCTATCATATCGGAGATATGTATTCCATGCTGGTTTACGGACTGAAAATAGATGAATTTGAATATGCGTTTCGCCTGGATGGACCATATGAGCCGGAGAAGGGAAAGAGATTTGATAAGACAAAAGTAATCCTTGATCCATATGCAAAGGCAGTGACCGGTCAGCGGAAATGGGGAGAAAAACCGGAGGGCGGAAAGGATTTTGTATACAAAGCCCGTGTTGTAAGGAATGATTTTGATTGGGGAAGTGTCAGAAATACAGAGTATAAATTTGAGGATCTGGTCATTTACGAGACCCATGTCCGGGGATTTACCAAGGATAAATCTTCCGGGGTAAAAGAGGCCGGAACCTTTGAGGGTTTGCGGAAAAAAATCCCGTATTTAAAGGATCTCGGAATCAATGCGGTGGAACTCATGCCAATCTTTGAGTTTGATGAGATGGAGAGTGCCCGTGTTGTGGATGGGGTGCAGCTGTACAATTATTGGGGATATAACACCGTATGCTTTTTTGCGCCAAATACGGGATATGCATACAATGAAGAACATAATCATGAAGGCAATGAGTTAAAACGATTGATTTATGATTTGAAAAAGAATGGAATCGAAGTCATTCTGGATGTCGTATTTAATCATACGGCAGAGGGAAATGAAATGGGACCATGCTTCTCCTTCAAAGGAATCGACAATAATATTTATTATATGCTGACCCCGGATGGCTACTATTATAATTTTAGCGGCTGCGGAAATGTCATGAACTGTAATCATCCTGTGGTACGGCGGTTTATCATCGAATGCCTGCGCCATTGGGTCATCGAGTACCGCGTGGATGGATTCCGTTTTGACCTTGCTTCCATTCTCGGAAGAGACCAGAATGGTGCCCCGATGGAGAACCCGCCAATTCTGGAAAGTCTGGCTTTCGATACGGTCTTAAGCAAGGCAAAGCTGATTGCGGAGGCCTGGGATGCCGGCGGATTGTATCAGGTGGGAAGCTTCCCGTCATGGAACCGTTGGGCAGAATGGAACGGAAGATACCGGGATGACATGAGACGTTTTCTAAAGGGAGACGAAGGAACCGCAGGTGGTGCCATCGAGCGAATCACGGGCTCCAGGGATCTCTATCACCCGGATGGAAGAGGCCACAGCGCATCGGTGAATTTCCTTACCTGCCACGATGGATTTACCCTGTATGATTTGTATTCCTATAATTATAAGCACAATGAGAAAAACGGCTGGGATAATACCGATGGGGATAATAACGGAAATAGCTGGAACTGTGGGGTGGAAGGCCCTACGGATGATCCGGAAATAGAAGGACTTCGCCGTCGGCTGGTAAAAAATGCATTTGCAGCGCTTCTATGCAGCCGTGGAGCGGCAATGTTTTTTGCGGGAGATGAATTCTGCAATACGCAGTTCGGAAATAACAATGCATACTGTCAGGACAATATTATTTCCTGGCTGGATTGGAATCGGTTGGAGGAATATCAGGAGATTCATGATTTTGTGAGATTTATGATTAAATTCCGCTCCCAGCATCCAATCCTTAGAAAAAGAACCAAACCGGCAGCATGCCAGCTTCCGGAAATCAGTATTCATAATGGATATCCCTACAATGCCAGAACCGATTATGGAACCCATCTGATCGGCATTATGTACGCGGGAAGAAACGCGCAGGATACGGGAGATGATATCATTTTCTATGCGATGAATTCTTACTGGGAACCACTTACCATGCAGCTTCCGGTTTTGTCGAACAGCACCCAGTGGGAGGTTGTTGTAAATACCAACTGCGAGTATGAGGATGGGAAGAACTTTGAGGAGCTGACCGAACGGTTCGGACCTCATACCATTCGTGTTCCTGCACGAACAACCATTGTTTTGGTTGCAAAATAGAGTAATAAGAAAGGGAATTCCGAAAGGAATTCCCTTAAATCATAAGTCGGCGTGACAAGATTCGAACTTGCGGCCTCTACGTCCCGAACGTAGCGCTCTACCAAACTGAGCCACACGCCGTTTTTATTGCGCTAAAATATAGTAGCACAAACCTACCTTTTTGTCTAGTAGAAATTGGAATAAGTTTTTTAGTGAGGATATTTATGGCAAAAACAGTTTTAATTACAGGAGCATCCAGGGGCATCGGGGAGGCAATCGCTTGCGAGTTTGCCAAAGAAGGATATAATCTTTCCTTATGCTGCAGGAAATCGAAGGAGGAACTTGATACTTTACAAAAAAGATTAACAGATCAATATCATGTTACCGTAAGAACCTTTATCGGAGATGTAGCAGATTATGATTTTGTGGAGCAGATGGTATTGCAAACGTTAGAAGCCTTTGGGAATATTGACGTTCTTATCAATAATGCAGGAATATCGCATATCGGATTGCTTAGCGACATGAGTATCGACGATTGGAACAGAATTGTTGGTGTGAACCTGACCTCTGTTTTTTCAACCTGTAAATGTGTAATTCCATCCATGGTATCAAGGAAACAGGGGAAGATCATCAATATTTCTTCGGTATGGGGAAATGTAGGCGCTTCCTGCGAAGTGGCATATTCCGCATGCAAGGGTGGAATGAACTCCTTTACGAAGGCTCTTGGAAAAGAGCTTGCACCCAGTAACATACAAGTGAACGCTATTGCCTGCGGGGTCATTGACACACAGATGAATGCGTGCTTTAGTGAGGAAGAGCGTCTGGAACTGATCAATGAGATTCCTGCAGGAAGAATGGGAACCTCGGAGGAGGTGGCAAAGCTTGCCCTTACACTTGCGAGCGGAAATCATTACCTGACAGGACAGATCGTTACCTTAGATGGCGGATGGATTTAAAGGAACATCTTAGAAACCAAGAAAAAAACCGCGTTCCGCGGTTTTTAAAATATTTCCATAGGGATAGCGATAGTATTAGCCTATGGAGAAGAAACAACGACAAAAGTCATCACGAAAAAGAAAAAATGAGGTATTTTCGGAACGGCTGGATGATCTCTTATTTACAAGAGGAATTCAAAATCAGGAATTGGCATGGTCCATCTATGTATCGCCATCCACGGTCAGTGGATGGCGAACCGGTTATCGTATGCCCGATGTTTATCAGATTGTCCTGATTTCAAGTGTCTTACGTGTTTCCAGTGACTATTTGCTTGGTATCTCCGATGATGCTTCGGAGATTATTCCGAAAACACCGATTGAATTAAAAAAGAAGAAATAGTTGTTTACAGGCACTTTATCATTTCTTTCATTACAGATGCGTAATGTTCTCCGATTAATCCAAAGTCCTTATCTTTGTAATTCCAAAGGGAACGACCGATTTGGTATTTGTCAAAGGCTGCGCTGATATCTTTGATCCATTCTAAGCTTCCGGCTGTCGGCGCCTGATCGATGACGCCGTATTCACCGCAGTAAAGCGGAACGTTTCTTTCTTCGCAGACCTTAACTGCTTCGTCGAATAGTTCATCAAAAAGCTCAGGGCATGGAGTATACTCACAATTTTCTGTCATTTCCGGCATCCAATGCGCCTTCTGATGTGTGAAGCACATTGGCTCGTAGCAATGGAAATTGTATACGATTTTATCATCCACCGGCATCAAAATCTGTGGGATGCTTCTTACATTATTGTAGTTTACACCACCCACAAGGATGTAAGCTTCCGGTGCAACAGCACGGATTTCTCTGATGGCGCGAAGCGCAATATCGTTCCATACCTTAGCGTAGTCCGGATTTACAATCTCATTTAACAATTCAAAAGCAAGCATATCGCTTTCATTTCCAAAACGTGTGGCAAACTCCTTCCAAATCATAACAAAGAAATCCTGTAGATCCTTCTGCTGGAAAAAAAGATCCGGATTCGCAACGGCATCCTTATCAAACATATATCCTTTGGTTTTATGAAGATCCAAAACCATATTCAAATGATAGGTTTTGCACCAGGAAATGACATCATAAAGATGCGAGAGACCTTCCTCTTTCCATATGCCATCATCTGTAATCATGACATCATAGTCAACCGGAACGCGGACATGGTCAAGTCCCCAGCCGGCGATCTGTTTTATGTTTTCTTCCGTAATAAAGGTATCAAAATGCTTTTTATCATAACTGACACATTGTGAAAGCCATCCTCCCAAATTGATCCCATGCATAAAACCTTCAAATGTTCTCATTGAAATCTCCCTCCTACGATTAGAATTGTATTGTTTTCATGTGCGTTAAGTTTAGTATAGTAAAAAGACGGAAAAGGAATATAATAAAACTATACTTTTTGTCACAAAACTGACATAAAGAAAGAAAAGGAACCGAAAAGAAAATGAAAATATACGATGAATTAACAAGGCAGCAGTTCGTACAACGGGAAAATGCCATATATCATCCAACCTATGACGAGGAGCTGGCTTATTACGATAAGATAAAAAGCGGAGATGTGGAAGCCTTAGAAGAAAAGGAAGACTGGGAGGATATCGATATGCCCAGCCGCGGCATTCTCTCAAAGAATCCCATTCGCAATCTGAAATACCATATGATTGTCTCTGTTACGATGATTACCAGATTCTGCATCGAGGGTGGGTTAAGTGAAAAGGAAGCGTATACCTTAAGCGATATCTATATCAACAGGATTGACGAGGCAGCAACGAAGGAGGAATTATCCAGGCTGCAGAGGGAAGTGGCATTTGACTTTGCGAACCGTATGAAAAAGCAAAAGGAAACTAAAAATCACTCTATACATTGTGCAAAGGCTTTGGATTATATCTACAATCATCTGCATGAGCAGATCCGAATACGGGAAGTGGCGGATTATGTCGGAGTGAGTGAGGCCTATATCAGTAAACTGTTTTTAAAGGAAACCGGATGCTCCGTCTGCGATTTTATTCGTCTGCAGAAGGTAAATGCGGCAAAAAATATGCTGATGTATTCGGACTATTCCTGCGGGGAGATCGCTCACTATTTCGCCTTTGCCTCCAACAGTCACTTTTCAAAAATATTCAAGGAATATACCAATATGACACCTCTTCAATTCCGAAATGAAAATTACCGGATTCATTTTGGGCAGGAGAACAGAAAAACTTTTGAGATGGTGTAGATTTAGATGATATCCATGGCGACTTATGCATGCCTTATGGCAAGTCATGCTCCTTGGCATTGAGGGGAACACATAATTCTGCTAACCTTGGCTCATCAAATATGATGTCAAGATGAAAGGTGGCAGTTATGATAAGTTGCAAAGGTGTACATAAAGCGTTTCGCGGGAAAATAGTACTGGATGAAATCAATCTTACTGTTTCCCGGGGAGAAATATTCGGCCTTCTGGGTCCCTCCGGGGCAGGGAAAACCACGCTGATCAAAATACTGACGGGACAGCTGGCTTACGATGGGGGACAGGTTTCGGTTCTTGGAAAAGATGCTTCGGCTCTTACCGGAGAAGACCACAATGAAATGGGAATTATGATGGACCAGTTCGGTGTTTATGATAGATTCTCCTGCATGGATAATTTGAAAATTTTTTCGGACATTTACGGAATTTCCTACGCTCAGGCCCAAAAGGCATTATGTGATGTGGGGCTTTTGGATGCAAAGAAGACGGCTGCGGCAAAGCTTTCCAAGGGTATGCGCACCCGGCTGTGCCTGGCCCGGGTATTTATGACGGAGCCTAAGCTCATGTTTTTAGATGAACCCACCAGTGCATTGGATCCCGCCACCACGGCCTCCATTCATGAGCTGATTCTGAGAAAAAGAGAAGAGGGCTGTACTATTTTTCTAACTACCCACAATATGGAAGAGGCCGCAAAGCTTTGTACCCATGTGGCACTTTTGAACGAGGGAAGAATCGTGGAGTACGGCAATCCCTCGGAAATATGTCGCAAATATGACCATCAGAGATCTATTCGCGTTCATTTATATGACGGAAAGGAAGAGGTGTTTGACTATTCGGACACCTCCGCAGATCAGATACAAGCCCTAATCAAAAACGGCAGACTCCAAACCATCCATTCCACGGAACCCAATCTGGAATCTGTGTTTATGGAACTGACGGGAAGGAGGATAGACTAAATGATGGGAAATACTTTGGTGATTATGAAAAAGCAGTGGAAGGATACACTAAAGAATAAGACGGTGCTTATTCAGTTTATTCTGTTTCCGCTTATGACTCTTGTGATGGAAAATGTCATCTCCATGGAAGGAATGCCGGAGCATTTTTTTGTGCGGCTGTTTTCTGTTATGTATGTGGGAATGGCTCCGCTGACATCTGCGGCAGCCATCATAGCGGAGGAAAAGGAGCAAAACACCCTGCGGGTGCTGATTATGGCAAATGTGAAGCCGGTGGAATATTTGCTGGGGGTGGGAATCTATTTATGGCTGTTGTGTATGGTCGGTTCTGTGGTGATGGGAACTGTGGCCGGGTTCAAGGAAATGGAATTTCTTACCTATGAGGCAGTGATGGCAATGGGAATCCTTCTCTCCGTTCTGTTGGGCTCTGCCATTGGCATCTATTCCGATAATCAGATGATGGCTACATCCATAAGTCTTCCGGTGATGCTGGTGTTGTCTTTTGCCCCCATGTTGGCACAATTTAATGAGAAAATTGCAGGTGTTGCACAGATTCTCTATACGGAGCAGATGAGTAAAATATTTATGAATATGTCCTTGTCCGGCACGGATGTGAAGGGATATGTGTGGATTTGTGTAAATATTGCTTTCTTTCTGGCGCTGTTTCTGATAATTTTTAAGAAAAAGGGATTGGAACAATAAGGGGAAACATGAAGATAAATATAGATGTGAATGAAACCTTCCCGGATATGGAGATCAACATTCATTGTCCAAGGCTTACACCGGACATAGAAAAGCTGGTCTCCATGATTCGTATGATGGATATGAAAATTGCAGTAAAAAAAGAGGATGAGACCGTGATGCTTGACATGACGGACGTGCTTTATGTGGAAGCTGTGGATCGAATGACATTCGTGTACACCGGGGACCAGATGTATGAAGCAGACATGAGGTTGTATGAATTTGAGAATATGCTGTGTACCAAAGGATTTTTTAAGGCCAGCAAATCCTGCCTGATTCAACTGAAAAAGATTAAAAGTCTGAAGGCGGATGTAAACAGGCGAATACGGGTAACCATGGAGAATGGGGAGCAGATTATTGTTTCCCGGATGTACGCAGAGGATTTAAGAAAGAGGTTAGGGATTAAATAATGGAAGAAAGATTAACGTTTTTTACATATATCAAAGAGGTTTTAAAAGTGTATGGGCTTACGGTTGTGATCTTCATCCTTTTCGCAGAGGTAATCGGTGAATCAGCCTTGGGGCATTCCAGCATGTTTTCTTTGGGCAGGGAGGGTCTTTCCATGGATACTCTGTTGCAGCTGCTGGGATTTATTCTGTGCGTGGTGGCGTTGGAGTTTTTGTTTATTAAAAGCCGGGTGATTAAGATTGCATCCGTGGCGGTGCGCAGTATTTTATTTTTGATGTCCACCGTAATTCTGGTGGCAGGCTGTGCAGTCAGGTTCGGGTGGTTCCCGGCGGGTGAGGTGAAAGCCTGGATTGGCTTTGGGATCTCCTTTGTAATCTGCATGGTGATTAGTTTCATTTTTTCCTATCTGGAGGAGAAGAGTGAGAATAAAAAGATGGCGGATGCATTGGAACGGGTGAAGAAATCATCTTGATTTTACGGCTTACAGAGTGTTCGTTATGGAGAAAAACAATATAAATTTATCGTAAATCAATAAAAAACTATTGCAATTTGGAAAATCTAGGATATAATAACCTTAAAATCATATATGCGGATACAAAAATAGTATTCAGAAACGAGGTTATTATGAAACAGACAAATGTTGCAGGATGGATAAAGGGAATCACAATTGCAATTGGCATCATGGGAATCGTATTTTTTGCGGGGGTGATGCCATATGCCGCTAAGATTTTCTTTTCAGAGAATACACAGATCGCTTTTTTATACCTTCCGACCATGATCTTCGGAGGGATAACGGCGATCTTTTGTTATGCCGTTCTTTTTCAGTTTTGGAAGGTATGCTTGCAGATTGAAAAAGACAGATCCTTCTCGAAGGAGAACGTGAAATCCTTTTCTGTCATGAGTAAGCTTCTTCTTGTGCTGGCTGTATTGTGGGTTCTGTATCTGCTGGTTCATCTAGTGTTCGGCTGGGCAACCTTTGAGATGATCTGGCGCATGATTTTATTTACTTTCATATGGAGTGCCATTGCCTGTCTGTGCGCAGCACTTTCGGTTTTGATTGAAAAAGCAATGAAGATACAGGAAGAAAATGACCTGACAATTTAATAAGGAGGCAAAAAATGGCAATCGTTGTAAATGTGGATGTGATGCTTGCAAAGCGCAAGATGAGTGTAACGGAGCTGTCTGAGCGCGTGGGCATTACCATGGCAAATATATCTATTTTGAAGAATGGAAAGGCAAAGGCAATTCGGATGGAGACTCTGGATAAGATTTGTAAGGCGCTGAACTGCCAGCCGGGAGATATCTTAGAGTATGTGGATGAGGAGGAAGGATAGATGTATGAAAATATGTATCAAGACAATCAGTTGGTAATACAGGGACAGATGCCCGGGAGTGGGATGAATCCAGACCAGAGGCGGAGTACGACAGCCTTGTTTCCATTTGAGAAGGCAGCATTGGCATGTCTTTTGTATACCCTTCTTTATACCTTCTGTATTTATAAAAACATAAGCGGCATCACGATGCCGGTATGGGTTGCCGGAATGATTGCGCTTTCCTGCTACTTTATCAAGCTTGCGGGAAAGCAGTTGAAGAAGGACAGCTACTTTGTAATTGTGATGATGCTGCTCATTGGAATTTCCACATTTTTTACCGGAAATGAGTATATTATCTGGATGAATTACCCTGCGGAGTTTCTGCTTTTGGTAAGCCTTCTTCTCCATAACTTCGCAGAGGATTCCAAGTGGGATATGGGAAAGTATTTTGCTGAGATTTTAAACGCGGTATTCGGAGCCATCGGATGTATCGGAAAGCCCTTTTCAGAAGGGAATGCGTACATTAAGAAACATAAAAAAGAGGCGAACGGGAAATGGCAGTATGTGATGATTGGTATTGCAATTGCGATTCCCTGTGTACTGTTTCTTGGCTTTTTACTTGGAACGGCAGACAAAGTGTTTGAGCATATATTAGTCAGTATTTTTTCATCCTTTACCATTCCAACCAGAGTGTTTGGCATCGGATTTATGCTGCTGTTTGGATTCTTCTCTTCTTATTGCGGAATTTTCTATATAGCGGAGCATTCCGATAAAATTACGGTTACCCCGCATAAAAACGGAGAGCCTGTCCTTGCGATTACCATCACCGGGATGATTGGTGTGCTGTATGCCTTTTTTTCTGTGATTCAGATTGTATATCTTTTCATTGGTAAAATGGAGTTGCCGGAAGGAATGACCTATGCCCAGTATGCAAGAACCGGATTTTTCCAGCTGCTGTTCGTCTGTATTTTGAATGTAATTTTAGTTCTTTCCATGAAGAAATACTTTAAAGAGAGTAAAGTGCTGAATGGAATTCTTCTTATGATATCCGGATGTACCTATATTATGACGCTGTCGAGTGCCATTCGCATGTGTATGTATATCAGCACCTATCAGTTGACCTTCCTGCGGGTATTTGTGCTGGTTGCTCTTTTTACCATTGCGGTACTTCTTGTTGGAGTAATTCTTACTATTCTAAAACCGGAGTTTTCCTTCTTCCGGTTCGGAATTGTGGTAATCAGCAGTGTTTATGTAATTTTTGCTTTTTCACATGTGGATTATTTCATTGCAAAGTACAACCTGAGTAAGGTGCAGGAGAATGTGGAAGAAAATTCATTTAGCAGATACAACGCAGATTACCAGTATATCTCCAATCTGTCGACAGACGCCGCACCGGTAATTGTGGAATATGCGGTAGAAAACGGGCAGGAAAAAGATGTATGGTTCACTTGGTATTGCAAACAAAATGAGCATGCTGTGGAAGAAATAACGATACGCAACTTTAACGTATCCCACGCAATTGCAAAAGGAATGCTCAAATGAAGGAAATGCCTATGAAAAGAAAGGTAAAAATGTCTTTACTCATAGCAGGAATATTTGTAGGTTTGATTCTTATCTTTGCAGGAAGCTTTTGGTATGTGACAGAATGGAAGTATACAGACATTGATACACAGATCTCACCGGACGAACGCTGTCGGCTTACGCTTCAGATGAAGGGGGAACCGGAATGGCCGTTTGGCAGTACTTATGGAAGAATTACTGTCAGATATGATGATGAGATTGTAAAGAAAATAAACATTGAAATCTGTGATGACGGAGCAATGCTTGGAAAGGAAAACTGGAGCGTTGTCTGGGGAGTGGCAGGAGTTCAGGTTACATTAATGGGAAGTGAGCAGTATGATCAGATATTGCAGATTATGTATGATGGCACAGACGAATTCTTCGGTTATAGCAAGGAACAGATAACCGCAGAAATGGAGAAACGTTATGGCAGCATCAAAGCCTGTGAAAAAGAGGGAGAACTTTATTGCTATGCTACGGGAGAGTTTTCTTTTCTCGTACAGAACGATCTGGTGATGAGCGATAATTATAGAACGGAGTATTATCGCTTTTTGACGGATGCTTATTTTGCAGGACGGAACCGGGCGCATGAGTACGAGGAAAACGGAGCGGGAATAGATAATTCTTATACGCCGGTTGTTTCATTAAATTCATCGAGCAGTGAGGAAAAGGAATGGTTCTGTTCAGACATAACAAATTGGCTGCTTTATGTGATGAAAGAACTCCCCTATGAGGAAAATGAAGAGCTTTATCAGAGGATAAAAATTAGTTACGGAGAGGAAGCCTTCGATTATCAGCTCCAATATATGCAAAACTTTTCACAGGAAAATATCTCGGAAGTATATAATGATTTATATGATTTTGTAGAAGCAATATTGGCAGAGAACTATGAGGAAAAAGTGACCGGAAAAGAAGCTATTGAAGAAGAAACGGAGAGAATGGAAATAACAGACGAAACCCTGCAATTTTACTTGTCGTTGCAGCCGGATTGCAGTTACCAAACTGTCGATGGAGTAGAATACCGGATGATTCCGGTTGACCGGGCCTGCGGCAGCAGTTACTATGTGCTAATCGCGACTGCGGACGATGGTAAGAGTGCAATTATGGTTAATTTAGATCCTTATCTAGGCAGCGGAGGAGGCGCAAAATGGATTAGCTTTTTGCAGGACGGTCAAACGGGCTTCTCCTGTCTGACCTATAGCGGCGGAGCATATGGGAGACTTTACCGGACAGAAGATGGAGGCAGAAGCTTTGAGACAGTAGAATATCCATCTGCCAAAGTAAAGCTTCCAGACGGAACGTATTATAATCCGTTTGTCATGCCGGAAAAAGTCTATGAAAAGGATGGGAAACTTTATATGGAAGCAGGCCAAGGCGCCGATGGAGATTATTATGGTGAGGAAGGCTTCTGTCATGGTCTGTATGAATCTGAGGATAATGGAAAGACATGGGACTATGTAAAGGAGATCTCGGCTCATCATTAACCAATTTTATGATTTTGGCGTATGATTTTTGGCTGGTACCTAATTTCTTTGAAAAAAGCCAGATTTTGAAGCCTATTTTTGGCAAATTGTATGTTTTCACCAGGTTCACTTTTGGCTGTACCTAAGGATTGCACAATTCTTAGGTACAGATTAATTTTGACCACCCCAAATAATACAATTGACCGATTTTCAGGCTTCAAAATGCTGGTTTTCAAGGATTTTTAGGTACCAGCAAAAATTTTTCCATTGAAATCATACAAAATCGAAATAGATAGCATAGATAAACTCCCCCATATAAATCTCTATTCCAAACATTTTACGAAGTATGTTGTTTGGAATAGAGATTTATATGGGGGAGTTTTTTATTTTCTATTTCACAAAATGTTCACAGAAATCCGCTGTATTTTTAAAGTTCACTTAAGGTTTACCTGATATCCTTACAGCATCAAAAGGAGGTTACCTTATGGGTGAACAGATGGTTTTTAAACGCTATGAACTGAAATACAGATTGACAAGAGAACAAAAAGATCTGCTCGTAGAATACATGAAAGAATATATGATACCGGATGAACATGGGAAAAATACAACCTTAAGTCTCTATATGGATACACCGGATTTCTTGCTGGCAAGACGTTCTATGGAACATCCGGATTACAAAGAAAAGCTTAGGCTTCGAAGTTATGGAGTTGCAAATAAAGACTCTACTGTTTTTATTGAGCTGAAGAAAAAATACGATGGTATCGTATATAAAAGGCGGGCGTCCATGAAGGAGGCCCAGATGGAGCGATACATAAAGGAGAAAATTTTTCCGGCAGATACGCAGATACTGCGGGAACTGGGATATGCCATTCACAGGTATGAAGGACTTTCACCGGCAATTCTGCTGATGTATGACCGGGAAGCTTTTTATGCAAAGGATGATCATGAATTTCGAATTACCTTTGATGAAAATATTCTGTGGAGAGATACCGACGTGAATCTGACAAGCGGAATATACGGAGAGCGGCTCGTGGATAAAGACACCATTTTAATGGAAGTCAAGGTCGCAAATGCTATACCGCTTTGGCTGGTCAGATTTATGAGCGCCCAGCATATCTACCGTAGCAGTTTTTCAAAATATGCCACCGCATATCAGATGCACATGACAAATCATACACAAAAAGGAGAATACTATAAATATGCTTAATTCAATATTTAGTGGAACAACATCATCTATTACAGGAACACAATTCATCATATGTATAGTGGTTTCGTTAGCGATCGGAATCTTTTTTGCAATACTGTCCAATTTCCGGAATCGAAGCAGCGAGAGCTTTGTGATAACCCTTGCGCTGCTTCCCGCCATCGTATGTGTGGTGATTATGATGGTCAACGGAAATATCGGCGCAGGGGTAGCCGTGGCAGGAGCCTTTTCGCTGGTGCGTTTTCGATCTCTTCCGGGCACGGCAAAGGAAATCGGCATGCTCTTTATGGCAATGGCGGCAGGACTCATCACGGGAATGGGATATCTTGCATTTGCGGGAATCTTTGCAGTCATGATTGGCGTTGCTATGGTCGTTTTTTCTGCAGTCAGACTGGGAAGCCAAAGACATCCCATCATTGAAAAAACACTTCGCATTACGGTGCCGGAAGACTTAAATTACGGAAGTCTGTTTGACGATTTGTTTGAAGAATACACCAGCAAAAATGAGGTCGTTTCTGTGAAAACTACGAATATGGGAAGCATGTTTAAGCTTACCTATAATATCATCCTTAAGGACCAGACCAAAGAGAAGGAATTTATTGATGAGCTGCGTTGCAGAAACGGAAATCTGGAAATCAGTATTGCCCGGCAGGAGGCGGTAAATTATGAACTATAGAATGAAAAAAATAGCAGCAGTCTTTTGCTGTATGACTCTGGCAGTTTCCATGGGCGCATGTGGTAATTCCGGTAATGCGAATTCTTCCGGCAGCAATGAAGAAGGAGCGGACACTTCCATAGAAACAACGATATCCGTGGAGGAACAGTTAAGCAGCTTTTCTTTTGAGGATATGTTTACCGAAAGAGATTTGGAAGGAACCTATGAGGAAAGCGGTGCAGTTTCCATCATTCTTTCGGATGGAGCAACCAGCTGCGACTCTGGTGATGTAAACATCGACAATGATACAATCACAATTTCAAAAGAAGGAATATATGTGCTTTCGGGAACCCTGTCGAATGGACAGATTGTGGTGGATGCAGAGGAAAGCAAAGTCCAGCTTGTTCTTTCCGGAGTATCTGTTTCCAATGCTTCTACGGCTGCTATCTATGTAAAGAGCGCAGATAAAGTTTTTCTGACGTTAGCGGAAGGAACAAGCAACACCCTTAGCGTTACCGATGAGTTTACGGCCATCGATGAAAACAATATTGATGCTGTGGTATTTTCCAAGGATGATCTCTGCTTAAACGGAACAGGAGAACTTACGATTTCCTGTGCAAGCGGACATGGGGTAGTCTCTAAGGATGACCTTAAGGTAACCGGAGGAAATTATATCATCACAGCCACAGGCCATGCGCTTTCCGGCAAGGATAGTGTACGGATTGCAGACGGAAGCTTTACGCTTCATACAGGTACGAGCACCATTCACAGTGAGAATGAAGAGGAGGAAGAAAAAGGCTACATTTATATTGCGGATGGAACCTTTACCATTACCTCAGAGGGAAAGGGAATCAATGCAACTGCAGGAGTCTATCTTTTGAATGGAACCTATGAAATGGAAACCGAAGATGATTCCATCCATTCCGATGCAGGTTGTATTGTGGAAGCCGGAAATTATACTTTGACAAGTGGAGATGATGGCATTCATGCCGGAGAAAATTTAATGATTGAAGGCGGAACCATTACGGTTGTTGACAGCTACGAGGGACTGGAAGGAATGGCCATTACCATAAACGATGGTGAAATTCGCGTGACCGCAAGTGATGATGGACTCAATGCAGCGGGAGGCACGGACGGCAGCGGCTTTGGCGGACGAGGTAGCTTTGGCGGAAAGCAGGGAGGCGACGTATTCGGCGGTACCGGCAGTACAAGCAGCTACTGGATTAAAATCAATGGAGGAAGCATTTCGGTCAACGCAGGTGGAGACGGAATTGATTCCAACGGAACAGCCGAATTTAATGGTGGCACAGTTTACGTATCCGGACCGACGGATAATGGAAATTCAGCTCTTGACTCAGAAATGGGAATGACGGTAAATGGCGGAACAATTGTTGCGGCAGGTTCTTCCGGAATGGCGGAAAATTTCAGCAGTGATTCGACTCAGGGGGCGATTCTTTTAACCTACGAGAGCAGCATGAATGGAACCATTACCTTAAGTGATGAAAATGGTAACGAGCTTGTAAGCTACACTCCTGAGAAGTCCTACAATTGTGTGCAGATCAGCTGTGACGGGATTGCAGTTGGAAAAACGTATACCGTAACCAGCGGAACCAACTCACAGACCATCGAGATGACAGAGCTCATCTATGGAAATTCCGGTATGATGGGAAACCGCGGTCAGGGTGGATTTGGAGGCCCAAACGGGGACTGGAAAAATTGGGATAATGGCGATACGAATCAAAGAGGAGAGCGTCCGGACAGAGGACAGGGAACAGGCAACCTTCCGGAAGGAATGGAACCACCTGAAGGAGCGGAACTTCCGGAAGGAATGGAACCGCCGGAAGGAATGGAACTTCCGGAAGAGATGACTCCTCCGGAAGCATAGCTACAGTGTTATTTTAAATTCTATGGTTTCTCCGTCTGAACTTTTTGCAGAAATCTTCCCTTTATGGGCAAGGATGATGGCTTTTGCAACAGATAAGCCGATGCCGTTGCCTCCGGTGGAAGAGCTGCGGGATGCATCAGGACGATAGAAGCGTTCAAACAAAATGTCAAGGTTTCCGACCGTAAGGTCGGAGGCCTTATTTTTTACTGTAATCGTGCGACTATTCCCGGAAGAGGTCAGAGAAAGTGTAATTTCGCTGCCATCGGTAGAATATTTCATAGCGTTATCCAATAGCAAAGAGACTGCCTGACGGATGGAGGCTTCATCACCGTGGTAGGTGATGTGAGGCGCGATTTCCATGGTAAAGCGTTTTCCCTGAGAAGCTGCCACGGCTTCAAAAGGAAGAGCGGTTTCTTCAATGGCATCCGAAAGGGAAAAATCCAGCATGGTAAGGGTCGTAGCTTCCTCATCCATCCGGGAGAGAAATACCAACTTGTTGGTAAGATCCGTCAGCCGCCTAATCTGATTTCGGATGCTCTTTGTCCATTCGCTTTCGCCGTGTACCATTTCAAGAACTTCCGTATTGGCGTCTATGATGGTAAGAGGCGTTTTGATTTCATGGCTTGCATCGGTAATAAAACGCTTCTGCTTTTCATAGCTTTCTGCCATGGGGCGGACCACAATTCCGGAGAAAAAGATGACAAGAAGAAATACAAGGAATAGGCCGATTACACTTATGCCGATGCTTGCAAAAAGGAAGTCAAAAAAGGTATCTAATTCCCTTTGACAATCCAGGAAGATGTACATACTGTTTTCGGCTTCATCTGCACCCGGAACAAGAATAAATTTGTAGCTTCCCCAAAAGCCGGAATCCTTTTCTTTTTCCCATAGCGACTTTGCATAGGCAGAGGCTTCCTCGGAGGAAATAGCAGCAATGCTTTCCGTATTTGTGGATACTACATTTCCCTGTGCATCCATACTGACAGTAAAGAAACGGGTATCAAAGGGAGTCTCTGCAGACATGGCACCATTTTTGCTTCGGGGAGTACGGGCAGAAAAGTCATCCTTTGGAATAAACTCACCTTCAGAAGCAGGATCGCCTTCCGGAAAGGGCTTCCCTTCGGGATTTGCCATTTCTCCTCTTATGTTGGAAAAATCCCCCTTATTATCCGCAAGAAGTGCCAATCTCTCATTTGCAGTTTTGTTCACGTTTACATAGTTTAGGATGTTGATGCTTCCTAAAATTGCCACGAGAACGATAGAAATGGAAACCATGGCAATCAGAATAAAACGCATTTTTAGTTTTTTAATCATGTCGTGCCTCCAATGTATAGCCGAGTCCCCGGGCTGCGCGGATGGAAACATTTGCTTCCAATGCGGTTAGCTTCTTCCGCAGGTAGGAGATATAGACCCACACCACATTTGGTTCAGCGTCGCTGTCAAATCCCCATATTTTTTCCATAAATTGATCGATGGAGATGATCTGTCCGGGGTTTACCAGCAGCATTTCCAGCATTTGAAATTCCTTGTTCGCAAGACGCAGAGAGTCCTTGTGGGTAGAAAGTGTGTAAGTGGAACGGTCCAGTTTGATATTTCCAAAAGACAAAATGGAATCCGTAGTCTCGGCCTGCCGCCTTGTCATGGCGCGAATCCTTGCTAAGAGCTCTTTCATGGAAAAGGGCTTGGTAAGATAATCGTCTGCCCCGGCGTCAAGACCCATTACCCGGTCATCAATCTCGGCTCTGGCAGTAAGCATAAGAATCGGAATGCGGATTCCAAAAGCCCGAGCCTCCTTTAATACACTGATTCCATCCTTTTTTGGCATCATGATGTCTAAGATCGCTCCGTCATAGTTATTGCCGGATAACAGATAATCCAGTGCGTCCTGTCCGTTATAGACCACGTCCACCGAATAATTGTTGTGCTTTAGCACTGTAACCAGTGCATTTGACAATTCCTTCTCATCCTCCGCAAGCAGTAAGCGCATAGGTCCTTCTCCTTATAAAATAAGATACTTTTAGAGTAGCACGCAGGGGTGGTTTTTTCAACGAAAATGGAGTTCCTTTACAGCAAAGTCTACGAAAAGACTTGATTTTTTGGAAAGAACGGATTAAGATAAATCAAGAAAAATGATTAAATTTAATCATTCAAAGTACAGAGGATATGTGATACCATCATTACACAAAAAAGGAACAAAAAGGAAGTAGCAATATGAAAGGATACGAAAAATATGAGCGCGCATACTTTATGCCGCCGGAATGTACATATGATTGGGTAAAAAAGGATTATGTTGATAAGGCGCCCTACTGGGTGTCTGTTGATCTTAGAGATGGTAACCAGGCACTGATCGAGCCAATGAGTCTGGAGGAAAAGCTGGAATTCTTCCAGATGCTGGTTAAGATTGGCTTTAAGAAGATCGAGATTGGTTTTCCGGCAGCTTCTGAGACCGAATACATTTTTGCAAGAGAGCTGATTGAGCGCAACATGATTCCGGAGGATGTGACGATTCATGTGCTGACACAGGCCAGAGAGCATATCATCCGAAGAACCTTTGAGGCTCTTGCCGGGGCACCAAGGGCAGTCGTTCACCTTTACAATTCCACATCCGTTGCACAGCGTGAGCAGGTGTTTAAGAAGGATAAGGAAGAAATCAAGCAGATCGCAGTGGACGGCGCGAAGCTTTTAAAGGACCTTGCTGCCGAGACGGAAGGAAACTTTACGTTCCAGTACAGCCCGGAGAGCTTCCCGGGAACAGAGGTAGACTATGCGGTGGAGGTATGTAATGCCGTCCTGGATGTATGGGACCCAAAACCGGATAACAAAGTAATTATCAACATTCCCACTACCGTGGAGAATGCAATGCCACATGTTTTTGCAACCCAGGTGGAATATATCAACAAGAACTTAAGACACCGTGACGGAGTAATCCTGTGTCTGCACCCGCACAACGACCGCGGTTGCGGAGTCAGCGATGCAGAGCTTGGTATGTTAGCAGGAGCGGAGCAGATCGAGGGAACGCTGTTCGGAAACGGAGAGAGAACCGGTAACGTTGATATTGTTACCCTTGCCATGAATATGTATTCCCATGGCGTCGACCCGGAGCTTGACTTTTCCAATATGCCGGAAATCCGCTCCACATATGAGAGACTTACCCGTATGCATGTGCATGAGAGACAGCCATATGCCGGAGATCTTGTCTTCTCCGCATTTTCGGGATCTCATCAGGATGCAATTGCAAAGGGAATGGCCTGGAGAGAAGAGAAAAAGCTGGATAAGTGGACCGTTCCTTATCTTCCGATTGATCCAAAGGATGTGGGAAGAACCTACGAGGCAGATGTAATCCGAATCAACAGCCAGTCCGGAAAGGGTGGCGTTGCTTACATCTTAAAGCAGAACTTTGGAATTGCGATTCCGGAGAAGATGCGTGAACAGGTGGGATACATGGTAAAACAGGTATCGGACGAGGAACACAAGGAGCTTTCTCCGCAGTGGGTATATGAGATTTTTGAAGACAACTATGTAAATCACAATCCGATTTTCCTGGTGCCGGAATGCCACTATAAGCAGATCGATGGCATTATGGCTGAGGTTTCCATTCATCAGGGAGAACAGACCCGCATGGTTACTGCCAATGGTAACGGACGTCTTGATGCGGTAAGCAATGCGATTAAGCAGTATTTTGATATCAGCTATGAGCTTTCTGTATATGAGGAACACGCCCTTTCCCATGGCTCTTCTTCAAAGGCTATGGCCTATGTCGGCCTGACTTACCAGAACCAGATGTACTGGGGCGTCGGCATGAAGGAGGATATTATTCAGGCTTCTGTAAATGCCCTTGTTGTTGCCGTAAACCGGCTCCTTGAAGTCAAGAAGGTTGAAAATGTGCAGGATGAGCGTTTGATAGCAATGCAGAACTTCATTCAGGCAAATTACCAGACCGTAACCCTTACGGACATGGCAGAAGAATTCCATTTGTCTGAGCCGTATATTTCAAAATACATTAAAGAAAAATCAGGAAAGACCTTTGGTGATCTTGTGCAGAATGCAAGGATGAAAAAGGCAAGAACCCTGCTTCGAAACAGCAATATGACGGTTGAAAGTATCGCGTATACTGCCGGATACCAGAATGTGGAACACTTTAACAGGCAGTTTAAAAAGAAATACAATATGACACCAATCGAATATCGCAATCAGAAATAGTAATCACGAATAACAGTCAGATAAATCCTTCCTCATACCTTTGAGGAAGGATTTTTTATGAATCACTTTTCAGATTTGTGTTGCGGAGAATGGATTTGCATATACCAAGCAGAACGTTTAAAAAGCGTCGGCACTTAATGAGCAATTTATTGCGAATTTAG
>JBJENM010000157.1:0-6410 GCA_051880175.1 Agathobacter sp.
TTAAGTGCCGACGCTTTTTAAACGTTCTGATTCAAATAGCAAAATTCATTTTCAGCAACACGATTATGAAATGGGAATTAAAATAAATTCTATAATAAATATAAAGGAGAAGAAAATTATGTTAGTAAACACAAAGGCAAAAGTTGGTGTATTTTCCATTGCACTGGGGGCATATTTACCACAGTTCCCTTCCCTGGTTCCGGAATTTGAGAGCCAGTACGAGGCTTTTAAAAAGACCATCCCGGATACCGTGGAGATTATCGATGGCGGAATGGTGACCACAAAGGAGATGTCCATGGCAGCAGGAGACAAGTTCCGTGCGGCAGATGTCGATCTTGTCATTTTACAGCTGCTTACCTATGCTACAAGCTACAATATGCTTCCGGCAGTAAGAGACTTAAATGTACCGGTTGTACTGGTAAATGTTCAGAAGCTGAAGGCTCCTGACTATGCAAATACGGATACTCCGAAGTGGCTCGGAGAGTTATATGCCTGCGGCGCAGTTGGTGAGATGGTTGCCGATCTGGAAAGAGCAGGAAAGAGACATGCGGTAATCACCGGCGTAGTGGAAGGTGGCGATGATGTTGTCGCAGCAGAAATTGCTGACTGGTGTAAGGCTGCACAGGTTCGAAGAAGATTCCGTTATACCAACATTGCACAGATCGGAAGACCGTATCCGGGTATGATGGATCTCTATATTGATGAGACCAATCTTTACAATAGAATGGGCCTGTACACCAAGCAGTTCGACTGGGAAAAAATGTGGGCCATTGCTGATGACATTACCGATGAGGCAGCAATTCGTGCAAAAGCACAGGATATCTTAGATACCTTTGAGATTGCTCCGGATGAGAACGGTAAGGAAGCAACCATTGAAACCGTATGGGATATGGCAAAATACGTAGTTGCCTTTGAGCAGTGGGTAAAGGATGAGGAGCTTGGTCTGGTGGCTTCACACTATGACGGATATGCCCAGGGTGTAGCAGGAAAGCTCGACAGTATGCTGATTCCGGCATTCTCCATGCTGATTAAGCAGGGAACTGCCTGTGCAGTAGAAGGCGATATTAAGGTTGCAATGGCTATGTCTATCTTAAAGACCATCGCAGGAACCGGACAGCTTTCTGAAATGTATTCCATTGACTTTAACGAGGATATCTGTATCATCGGACATTCAGGCTCCGGGGATGCGGACATCTCCCAGGCACATAAGCCAACCATGAAGATTGTTCCGGTATTCCATGGAAAGACCGGTGGAGGATACTTAACACAGTTCTATCCACCGACAGGACCGGTAACTTATCTTGGAATTACGCAGGATATGAATGGAAACTTCAAGTTCGTTGTAGCAGAGGGTGTCAATGAAGAGGGCCCGATCTTTATGTTTGGAGATACCAACATGAGAACACGCTTTACCTGCGGTGCAAGAGAGTTCTGCAATAAGTGGAGCGAGGCTGGCCCTACACATCATATGGCTGCGGCTGCAGGAAGACATATTGATACCATCCTTAAGGTTGCGAAGATTTTGAATGTACCGGTTGACATTATTACGAGATAATTTGCCGGATATGTGTTATAATGAGCGCAAGCAAGTCAACATGCTTGCATGATTGAGGAGCGGCGAATCGTGATATAATGGTTGCAAGTGAGTCGATATGCTTGCTGGGGGATCGTTGAAAAAATGAAAACCATTATCAGGAGGATAAAAGGATGAATAACATTTTTGGTGTAAAGGTAATTGATGAGTATATTCGTATGTGCCATGACGGAGTACGTCAGGGGTGGCATGAGAGAAACGGTGGAAACCTTACTTACCGCATGAAGCCGGAAGAGGTGGAGGAGTGCCGTACTTATTTTAGACCGGTTCCTGGTGAATGGGTTCCCATTGGCGTGACCTGCGACAATTTGAAAAACGAGTATTTTATTTCCACCGGTAGCGGAAAATTTCTTGCAAACGTTGGACTTGAGCCTCAGAACAGCATATGCATTGTAGAAATCAATGACAAGGGAGACAGCTATCGCATCGTTTGGGGGCTGGAAAATGGCGGAAAGCCGACCAGTGAATTTCCAACACACTTTATGAATCATTCTGTCCGCAAACGCGTGACCAATGGCGCAAACCGTGTGATCTACCATGCACATACACCCTATGTCATTGCACTGACCTATGTACTTCCGTTAAAGTCGGAGATTTTCACCAGAATGCTCTGGAAGAGCGCTACCGAGTGCTGTGTCGTATTTCCGGGAGGCGTTGGTGTTGTTCCATGGATGGTTCCGGGAGGAACAGAGATCGCGAAGGCTACCTGTGCCATGATGGAAAAATACGATGCCGCAATCTGGGCATTCCATGGACTGTTCGTGTCAGGACCGGATTTTGATATTGCATTCGGACTGATGCATACCATTGAAAAGGCTGCACAGATTGCATCCATTGCACTTGCTGCAACCGGAGGAAAGAAGCCGCGTCAGGTAATCGAAGATGACGATCTTCGCAGAATTGGAAAGGACTTTGGCGTTGAACTGAATGAGGAAGTGTTGAATTTTCATTCAGATGATGACTTGTACTGCTAAGGAATATTGCCCCGCCTATGAAAAACAGGTGGGGCTGTTTTCTTCTTTTCGGAAAAGTCATTGGACATTTACAGGATAAGGGGAAAGGGCAAAAGAGGAGGATTAGAAAATGGAAACCCTGAAGTTTGGGTACAAATATTTTAAAAAGAGCATACCGCTTGCGGTCTTTGCAGAAATTCTAAGCTTTTTAGGAATATATGCAGAGCTTCTGTTTCCTCTTTTGCTGGGAATTCTGGTAGATTACTGTATTCAGTCCAATCCGGTAGAAGCAGAAAGCGGTGGAATGTTTCATTTTCTCCTCACGGGAAAATATGGGGAGGTGCATTCCATGGAGCTTTTCTTTTCTGTTGCAATCCTGTTTGGAATCATGGTTCTCCTTCGTATCGTATTGATCTATATCAGAGATCTCATTCAGGAAGGGATCGGGCTTCGGCTGGAAACAGACCTTCGTTATGCAACCTACGATAAGCTCATGAAGCTGGATTCCCAGACTATTTCCGATTATAATTCCGGCGAACTGCTTCAAATTTTAAATAGTGATACCATACTTTTTAAAGAGATCTTTGCACATCGTCTGGCGTATTTCGGTGATTCCATTTTTATGATAATTACCACATTGATTCTGGTGGCAGGAATCGATATACGATTCGTTCTGATTCCCCTTATTCTGACTCCTTTTCTAATCCGGACGGTCATGAATTTCAAAAAGCAGGCAAGGGTGAACTTTAAAGAGATTCGTGACAGAAGTGCAGACCTGAATCTTGCTGCCCAGGAGAATATTGCAGGAGTTCGAATCGTGCGGTCCTTTACAAATGAAGAGCTGGAGGAGGAAAAGTTTGATTCGGTGAATCAGAACTTCTATCGCGCACGAATAGACCAGATTCATATTTCTTCAAAATTTGATATGTCCTTGAATTCCCTTAAACAGCTTGCGTATATCAGCTCCATTCTCATAGGTGCGGTGCTTGTCATGCGGGGCCAACTGTCCATCGGATATATTCTTGCCTCCTCCACTTATGTACTTCGGCTGATGAATAATATCACTTCCATCAACAATCATATTTTTATTATGCAGCAGCAGATGGTATCCGGTCTTGAATTGCAGCATTTTATGGAGAAGGAAAGTAGAGTGCCGGATGAAGAGGATTCAAAGCTTTGCTCGGATACCCCGAATATCGTGTTGGAAGATGTGGGGCTTACGATTGATGGACAGGAAATATTAAAATCCATTTCTTTGGATATTCCGTATGGGAAAAAGATTGGAATCGTTGGGGAGACCGGCTCAGGAAAAAGTGTGCTCCTCAAAACTTTTTCAAGGGAACGGGATATTACCTCCGGCACCATCCGGATTGATGGACATGACATTAAAGAGTACAGTTTAAAAAGTCTTAGAAATATGTTTTCCTATGTCTACCAGGATGTATTCCTTTTTTCAAATACGATAGCCTCCAACATTGCATTCAGTAATCCGGAGGCGGATCAGAAGGTAATCAGGGAGGCGGCGGTTCACGCACAGGCAGATTCCTTTATTCACAGGCTCTCAGAGCAGTATAAAACTATTGTTGGGGAGCGGGGAATCGGAATATCCGGCGGGCAAAAGCAGCGGGTCTCCATTGCCCGGGCTTTTTTGAAGAATGCACCGATTTTTGTGTTGGACGATTCCACAAGCGCGTTGGATGCAAATACAGAGAAAACACTTCTTAAGGATATTCGGGAGAATTTTGCGGAGAAAACGGTAATTATCACCGCGCACCGATTCAGCTCGGTGGTGGATTGCGATGAGATTCTGTACATGAAGGATGGTCAGATTACAGAGCGGGGAACCTTCCAGCAGCTGATGGAACTGGGCGGAAGCTTCGCCCATGTGTATCATATCCAGATGATGCAAAAGGAAAATCGGTTAGAAGAACAGCAGGGAGGTGCAATGGATGGCCAGGCGTAATACTATTTTCGAAGATGAAAAGATTGAAAGGAAGATAGACATCCATCAGCTTGGAAAAACACTTCGCTATATTCTGCCATATAAAAAAATACTGGTGCTTGTGATCGCTATGATGCTAATTGCCTCCGTTGTTTCTTTGCTGCCGCCGAGAATGCTTCAGTATATTGTTGATGTGGTGGCAGTAGAGGGGGATTACAAACAACTGCTGCTTGTGGGCCTTGGAATGGTCCTTCTTGCGATCATTGAAATCGGAACAACCTTTCTTCAGACCAGAGCCATGGGAAATGTGGGTTTTTCCGTTATCACGAATATTCGCAGGGATATATTTCATCAATTGCAGAAGCTGGGATTCGAATATTTTGACAATCGACCGGACGGAAAAATTGTGGTGCGTGTAACGGAATACATCAATAATCTTGCTGATTTCTTTACGAACTATGTGGTTATGTTCATCATTTATATCGTAAAAATTGTTGTGGTAACCGTGTTTATGCTTTCCATGAGCCCGCAGCTTACCCTGATTATTTTTGCAACAGTAATTCCGATGATGCTTCTTGTTATGTGGTTGCGTCGGACTTTAAAACCCATGTACAGCGAACAAAGAGCAAAGAACTCGAACCGTACTGCTTTTTTGGTGGAAGCCATTATGGGAGAGCGGATTGTAAAGAATTACAATCGCATTGAGAAGAATAAGGAAACCTACAGGGAAATTCATGAGGATAGTGCCGATTGGTGGTTTCGTATTGTAAAGAGAAGCTGCCTCAACTCTCCGATTGTCATGGGCTTTTGGAACGCAGGAACAGTTGCGCTGTACGGAGTATCCCTTGCGCTTATTCTGGCAGGAAATGACACCATCTCTGCCGGAATGATTCTTGTATTTACCAGTTATATGGCAGCTTTTCAGGACCCCATCAGCCAGCTTTCGACGATCATTCAGGAGCTGGCACAGGTAAGCTCAAACCTAGAGCAGGTGTTTGACACCATGGATTATCCGGTAGATATTTTTGATAAGGAGGGGGCAGTTACCCTTCAAAATGTGAAGGGGCAGGTAGATTTTTCAGATGTGACCTTTGCCTATGAAGATGATGAAAATGTTTTGGAACACTTCAATCTTCATGTAAGTCCGGGAGAAACCATTGCACTTGTGGGACCCACAGGAGCGGGGAAAACTACGGTAATCAATATGCTTACACGCTTCTATGATGTAAAATCCGGAAGCGTGAAGATCGATGGATATGATGTGCGGGACATTCGCCTGCAATCCCTTCGGAAAGAGGTTGGAGTATTGATGCAGGAGCCGTTTATTTTTAAGGGGACGATTCTGGAAAACATCCGGTATGGAAAGCGGGATGCAACCGATGAGGAATGCATTGCAGCGGCAAAAGCAATTCATGCAGATGCATTTGTTCAAAAATTTCCGGATGGATATGAGCATATGCTGGAGGAGAAAGGAGCAGGACTTTCCGCCGGAGAAAAGCAGCTCCTTAGTTTTGCCAGAATTATACTAAAGAATCCTTCTGTCATTATTTTGGACGAGGCCACAAGTGCAATTGATACGGAAACCGAAAGTCTGATCCAAAGCGCACTGGAAGTGATTATAAAGGATAAGACAGCATTTGTGGTTGCCCATAGACTTTCTACCATAAAAAATGCGGACCGGATTCTTTATATCAGCAATAAGGGAATTGCGGAGGAAGGAACCCATGAGCAGTTGATGGCTCAGAAGGGGTTGTATTATGAGCTTGCACGATAAACATTTTTCGCTATATTAATAATCCCTTTTCGGAAAAGTGTTCACGAATGAATTTGCATATTTGAATCAAAATTCATTCTCAGGAACACAATTCCGAAAAGGGATTATTTGAATCAGAATTGTGGAATTTGGCAAGATTTGAGGTGC
>JBJENM010000158.1:0-6410 GCA_051880175.1 Agathobacter sp.
GCTCATTAAGTGCCGACGCTTTTTAAACGTTCTGATTCAAATAGCAAAATTCATTTTGCGCACAAACTCGTAATGCATATTCTAAAAATCGGATGTCTGCTATCAGCAAATTCTTGCTGTCTTCAGAACATCCGATTTTTTCTGAAAACAAACGCTATTCTTCTATAGCCCCTATATATGGGTTTTCTGTATCTTCTATTTTTCCGACACAATAATTATTTCTGCATTTCTGTTTTACCTTGTAAAGCATGCTGTCAGCAGTGTGTAAGAAATCTCCCATCTGAAGCCCTTCCTTTGGTCTGCCCCAGCAGAGTCCCTGGGAAATCGTTACAAAAGGAATTGCCTTTGAATACTTATGGGGAATATTTTTATCCCGAACAAGTCCTTTTAGTTCCTTTGCGCAGGAAATCGCTTCCTCGTAAGAAATGTCTTCATAGATAATCACAAACTCATCTCCACCATACCTCGCACAGAATGCATTATGGCGGTTCGTCATTTCACGAAGTGCATCTGCAACAGCCTGCAGGCATCCATCACCGGACTGGTGCCCATAGTTGTCATTAAACTCCTTGAAATAGTCTACATCCAGCATTTCTACCGCAATGGTGCTTTCCATACGCAGTACCCGTTCAAAAATTTCCTCGGAATGGTCATTTAAACGGAACCGGTTTGCAATCTTTGTGAGTGGGTCAATCTCAGATTTTTCCAGAAGAATCCGGTTTTGTACCTCCATCTCCTGCCGGGCGCGGTTCACAGATTCCAGACTTCTTCTAAGATTTAAGACATTATTGATCATCTCCTGCATCTCACGCTCTTTGATTTCCGAAAGCTCATAGTAGTAGCCTGCGGCCTGAAGATATTCCGCACTCTGCCCCTTTTTCCGATACAGTTGAATCTTTAAGGATATAATCTGAAGCTGCATATGTATAATATTACAGTTTTTAATCATCGGCTCCAGCAAATCGATCACAGCCCAAAATTCTTCTTCCTTTTGGGCATCAAGAAGAAGCTTTGCATATTCGTACAAATCATCTGACATATCTAAAATTGGCATCTGTCCATGAATGAGGCTCTGAATCTGTGCAATGCAATGATCCCTTTTCACATAATCCTTCAGTACATGGTTGTACAATGCTTCTGTACAGAGTATCGTAAGCCGGTCCATTTCATCCACATTTTTCCAATGGTCGTGATAGGCCCGTCTAAAATACTCCTCCGCCTCGGTCATATTTCCCTGATGGATTGCTGCCTTCGCAAGGGAGGCGTAAATGATCACCATGTAGGAATCATATCCCGGTTCGTTTGTTTCTGTCTTTATGTACTCGTAGGCCTTCTCCAGATATGCCTGGGCCTCCCGGTAACGCCCGCACTGCATATTAAGGGCTCCCACATTCACATTCATAATTGCTTCCTGATGAAAAAGCTGTATCTTCTGGCAATAATTGATTCCGTTCAAATAGTAATCTAATGCGATGGGTGCATTCCCTCGATTGGTTGCCCAAATGCCGAGAAAATTGTAGCATTTTCCCATAAGCTCCCAGTCCTGGGCCTTATTGAGGAAATCCATTGCTTTACTAATCTCTTCAAAAAAGTGAACGCCGTCATTCAGCAAGTAATAGGTCTCTCCGCTATAAAAGTAGCCAAAGCCAATTAGATTATTATCACCCACCGTCATTCCGTAATTCACAATATCCTTACAGAATTTCAGAGAGAGCTCCGCATCTTTTCCGCGATTTTCCATAACCTGTGTAATCCAGTACTGCACGATGTCGTTATATTTTGTTACATCCATTGGTGCTCTCCCTCCTTCTGTTTTTCCCCGTCTTTACTGAAAATACTCCATTGGATTAATTGGTTCCCCATCCTTTTCCATTGCAAAGTAAAGATTGCTTCCTTCAACGGAATAATATTTGGTGGGTTCGCTTACATATCCTAGTACCTGTCCGGCACTTACCATATCTCCAACTTCAAAATTCAATTCTTTCAACTGTCCGTAAATTGCAGTATATCCGTCTCCCAAGTCCTCAGTAACGGTACATCCGGTCACTTCATTTGTGGTAATATCCGTAATTTGTCCCTTTGCTACCAGAAGTACTGTATCGTTCACTTCACCGGATATTACGATTGCCGGATTATAGCGGTACTGGTCTAATGTCGGAAAATAAGTGGTTGCATCCATGCTGTAATTTAAAAGTACATCTCCTTCTAATGGCCACACCAGACCTTCTCCCATTTCAAAATGAAGGGAATTTAAGGATTTGGCTGTCTCAACCTGCTCCTCTTTTTCAGAGGTTTCTATGGCCTCCTCCGGGATTTCTTCCGATACATCATCGATTTCCGGCTCAACCACGTTTTCCTTTTCTACATTCTGCTTTACGTTTGTTTGCTTTTCCTGGGTCGGGTTTGAAGTTTTTGGCTTTACAATAGTAGATGCGGCTTCCGACTGCTCATTCTGTGCTTCCTTGGCAGCCTGTTCTATGCTTTGCTGTTCTACACTTTGCTGTTCTTCACGCTGTTTTATATTCATCTCTGTGAAATACACGCTACCAAAACCAATCAGTCCTGCAACCAGACAGGAAACTGCTGCTATATATTTTTTCTTGCTCATAGGGCGATCCTCCATTATCAAATTTGTTCTTTGACAACAGTATTTCCGCCCATTCCTTTTTTATTCAGAAATTACGTTTTTTCTCTTGAAATCTTTGCTTCTATGATATTGCTGAGTGCCGCAAATTGTTCCAAAGAAAGTGCCTCTCCACGGACAGTAACCGGAACACCCAATTCCACAATACATTCCTGAATCTGTTCTTTCGATAAGGAAATTTGTGGAAAATTATTCAGACCGTTGGCAAGAGTTTTCCGCCTTTGATTGAAGGAGGCACGAATCAGGGCAAACATCAATTTTTCATTTTTCACATCTACCGGTGGCACCTCGTGTCTGGTAAGACGAATCACCGCACTTCCCACCTTTGGCTGCGGCATAAAACAGCTTGGCGGCACATTCAGCACAATTTCCGGCTTTGCATAATACTGCACCGCAAGGGAAAGCGCACCATAATCCTTCGTGCCCGGTCCCACCTGCATCCGGTCCGCAACCTCTTTCTGTACCATGATCGTAATGCTGTCAATGGGAACATGGCTTTCAAAAAGACCCATAATAATGGGAGTCGTAATATAATATGGCAGGTTTGCTACGACCTTAATCGGTTTTCCTCCGTTGCGCTCCCTGGCAAGCTGGTTGATATCCACTTTTAGTATATCATCATTGATTACTTCCACATTGTCATATTCTGACAACGTATCCTTAAGTATTGGTATCAGATTCTGATCGATTTCGACAGCCACAACCTCCCTGGCATGCTCGCACAGATACTGGGTCATGGTTCCGATTCCAGGTCCGATCTCCAATACAAAATCCTCTTTTGTGACACAGGCTGCCTGAATGATTCCTTCCAAAATTCTGGTGTCAATCAAAAAATTCTGGCCAAATTTTTTTTGAAAATTAAAATTGTATTTCTGTAATACCTCTATGGTATTCTTCGGATTGCCTAATACTGCCATGGCTCCTCCCTATTTAAAAAAAGTGTCGAACATGTTCAGCATAAATTCCATATACAGGCGGTTATATTCCTGATGAAAGGAATCTGCCACATCCTTTTCGGGCTGTCCGGACATCTGGGCTTCTTCATAGAGCGCAAAAGCAAGCTCATAAACCTCCGGATTTTTATCATAGAACACCTCTGTTAATGTGTCCTGGAACAAAAAGTATGCATCCTCGGATAAGTTTTCCAAAAATGTATCCCGGCTGATGTTTCCGGTCTCTTCGTAGTCAGAAATAAAGATGTGCTTTTCGACAGATGTTACGAACTTTTCATACTCTGCTTTTACATCCTCGTAGCTTACCGGAACATAATTTTCTTTCCAGTATGTATCAAAGGCTTCCCTGGTGGGAAACCGCTTAAAAATGTCTTCCATTTGTATTCTCCTTCAATAATATATGGATTATTCTAGCATAATTTTTGAAAAAAGACGATACGCATTCTCTTCTGCTGTTCTCTCTACTTCTTCCGGCGTTATTCCTTTGATCTGGGCAATTTTTGCGATCACGTAGGAAATGTTTCTGGAATCATTTCTCGTCCCGCGATATGGGTCCGGAGCCAGATATGGGCAGTCGGTTTCCAGCACGATCCGCTCCATTGGAACCTCCTCCACCGTCTCCACCAGTTTTTTTGCATTTTTGAACGTAACCACACCGCCGACGCCAATGTAATATCCCATCTTGACATATTCCAATGCCATTTCCTTGGAATAGGAATAGCAGTGAATAATCCCCGGAAGCTCTTCCCCATGATTTTCCTTTAGGACCTGCATCGTGTCTGCTGCAGCCTCTCTGGAGTGAATGATAACCGGAAGCTTTACATTTCTTGCCAGCTTAAGTTGCTCTGCAAACCAGAATTTCTGCAGCTCTTTGTGCTCCTTGCTGTCATGCCAGTAATAGTCTAAACCGATTTCCCCCACCGCAACACATCTCTCATCCGTTGCTTGCTCACACAGCCAGGAAAAGGTTTCTTCATTTAGCTCCTCCACCTCATCCGGATGTACCCCCACAGCCGCATATACAAAATCATATTTGTGCGCCAGTTCAAGGGTGGTTTTGGTTGATGCAAGGGATGCTGCGATATTTACAATGGGATGCACCCCACTTTCATGAACCGCCCGAATCACCGCATCCCGGTCTTCGTCAAATTGCTTATCATCATAATGGGCATGTGTCTCAAAAATCATGATTGTTATCTTTCCTTTATCGTTTCATCTTATTTAGTTCCGATACCAGCCGGTTGCTCTCATTGTACTCGTATTCATACCATTCTGCAACGGTTCCGTCGGATTAAAGAATGGAATTTTATTTTCCAAGCAATTTTTTATAACTTAAGTCAATTGCAAATGCTCCTAGCGGGGCTGTAAATACAATTGCAAGTACAGCTACAGTCAATACCATATCTCCGCACCCAAGTCCAAGGCTTAACGGAATTCCTCCAATTGCGGCCTGAACGGTTGCCTTCGGCGTATATGCCATCATAGCGAATACCCTTTCCTTCATGTTTAAATCTGTTCCAAGAAGGCAAACAAATACTCCAAGCATTCTAAGAATCAGAGCACCTGCAATAACGATAAGCGCTTTTATCCCCACATTACCCAGATAATTTATATTTATGGTGGCACCAACCAAAACAAAAAGGAACACCTCTGCAGCTACCCATAGCTTGTTATATTTTGCAGATAACCGTATGGATGCCTCTTCTCTATATTTCTGCAGCGCAACGCCTATAAACATAATTGCAATAAGTGCAGAGAATGTTATTGGTGTATGCAATGCATCCTCTATTGTCACCAGAATAAACGACCACGAAAGTATGATGAGAATCTTAATCGTATCTCTAATATGAACCTTTGCAAAATATTTTGAAAGCATCCAGCCGCTGATCAAGCCTACCAAAATGCCCAACACGATTGATACCGGAATGTTTACAAATCGAAGGACCGACACTCCCTTCCCCTGTATCATACTGATAAAAGTTGTAAACAGAACAATCACATACACATCATCAACGGAAGCTCCCGCCAAAATCAGCTGCGGAATACCTTTCTTTGTTCCATAACCTTCATCCATCAATTTGACCATTCGAGGAACAACTACCGCTGGGGAAACAGCGGCCAGCACGGCTCCCATAATAGCCGCTTCCAGTATTGATAACCCCAACAATTCTGGTGCAAGCGCCATCATACCTATCAGTTCAAAACTTGCCGGAACAAAACACATCAGGACAGCGGGTCTTCCTATCTTTTTAATTTCTGTAAGATCAAGGCTAAGTCCAGCCCTTGTCAGAATAATTATGAGTGCTATTCTTCTTATTTCTGATGATATAGACAGAATCGATGTATCAATTAAATCAAGTACATATGATCCAAGCAAAATACCTGTAGCTAACATCCCCAGCAGACTTGGCAGTTTGCATTTTTTACAAATCCACCCTAACGCCATGCCAACCATCAAAATCAGTGCGATACTCAATAACATAAACATCCTCCTATATACTCAAAAAAGCTGACACTTTCTGCGTTCGTTAATCGCAGAAGTCATCAGCTTTTAAAAGCGGTTTTAGTATTTCATACTAAGGGAGAACCTCATTCCCCTGCTCCTATATTACATTTTCTTTTTTCTGAAAGCAAGCACAATTTCAACGGAAACTAATTGTAGTTTTTTATGCCAAGGGATATAATGAGTTCAAATAATCTCTCCCTTATTGTTACCTGTTATATACAACAAATCCCTTTTCGGAATTGTGTTCCTAAAAATGAATTTTGCTATTTGAAGCAGAACGTTTAAAAAGCGTCGGCACTTAATGAGC
>JBJENM010000159.1:0-6401 GCA_051880175.1 Agathobacter sp.
AGGATTCTATCCTTGTTTTCAATCAGGATTACGAACTTGTTTCGCAATTACCTAAGTATCATTCATTCTATCTTTCTTCCCCGAAAATGTATTCAGAAGCTGCCGTCGCTGCACACGCACCATCCGCAACTGCAGTTACCACCTGGCGAAGCTTCTTTGCCCGCACATCTCCGGCCACAAAAATACCCGGATGATTCGTTTTTCCGTTCTCGTCCGCATAAACATACCCATGTTCATCCATATCGGTAATCCCCTTCAAAAGGGCAGTCTGTGGAGTTGAACCAATCGCCATAAAAACACCATCTACGGCAAGGGTTGTCCCACCATTCAGGACAATTTGGGATACAGTTTTCTCCCCGCATATCTTTTCTACGGTAGCATTCAAAACCAGCTCTATATTCCCGGTGCTCTTGACCAATTCCACGGTATGGGCTGCACCGCGAAAGGTATCTCTTCTATGAATCAGATATACCTTTTTGCATATTTTTGATAAATGCAGCGCATCATCCAGGGCCGTATCACCGCCTCCGATGACCGCAACGGTTTTATCTTTATAAAATGCGCCATCACAAATTGCGCAAAAGGAGATTCCCTTTCCGATAAACTCTTCCTCTCCCGGAATATTCAGTTTACTTGGCTTTGCCCCGGCCGCATATACAACCGTCTTCGCAAGCTGACTACTTTCATCCTCAAAGGTAACCTTCCACAACGTTTTAGATTCTTTGCCCGGACCTTCCTTCTCCGTAGCTTCTTTTACCGTAACTTCCTCGATTTTTGTTGCTTCAAGTTCTATAAAATCTACGCCCAACTCCAGCGCATGTTCACGGAAACGTTCCCCCAGATCATAACCGCTGATACCCGGAAGTCCCAGATAATTATCTACTCTTCCGCTCTCCGCGATTTGTCCGGTTCCCTCATACTCTTTTTCCGCAACAGCAACCGCAAGCTTTGCCCGCTTTCCATAGATTGCTGCCGAAAGTCCCGCCGGTCCGCTTCCAATAATAATCATGTCTAATACTTTTTCCATCTTCTTTACTTCCTCTTAGAAATACATCAATCCTCTTCCAGCCTTTTTTCATCATAGCAATCCAGGAAATGATGCCGCACCCCATCCTTTTTATAGGCGATTACCGTGCTTAGATTCACATTCTCCACGCTCTTAAAAATATTCGCCTCCACATAAGGATTTACCTTTTTCATTTCAGCAATCAGTTTCTTAATCTCCAAACGCTTGGACTGACTTGTCCCATCATCTCTGCAGCTGGAACAGGTATCTGTAAAATGGCAGGCGCACTGCAAAAAATGCAAATCGTTGTAATCACGCCAATGCTTGATATCCTCCTCCCGAACCAAATACAATGGGCGGATCAGCTCCATCCCTTCAAAGTTTGTACTGTGCAGTTTTGGCATCATGGTCTGCACCTGCGCACCGTATAACATGCCCATAAGAATTGTCTCAATTACATCATCATAATGATGTCCCAAAGCAATCTTATTACAGCCAAGCTCCTTCGCTTTGCTATACAAATGCCCCCTGCGCATACGGGCACATAAATAGCACGGATTTTTTTCAATATCGTCTACCGCATCAAAAATATCCGAATCAAAAATTTGAATCGGAATTCCCATTAATCTGGCATTGTTTTCAATGACTTTTCGATTTGCTTCACTGTATCCCGGGTCCATTACCAAAAAAGTCAATTCGAATGGAATTTTCCTATGCTTTTGTAGCTCCTGAAAGAGCTTTGCCATAAGCATGGAATCTTTTCCTCCGGAAATGCAGACCGCAATATGGTCGTTGGGTTGTATTAGATCATAGGTATTAATCGCCTTCGTAAACTTTGAAAATATAGCCTTATGGAATTTCTTTTCAATACTCTTTTCAATCTGTTCCGCACGTTCTTTTTCATTCTGTTCATCGGATTTCATCTTATCAATCAGATACGCATGATATCCACCAGAAAGGGAATATGCTAAAAAGCCCTGCTGACGCAAAAGCTCTGCTGTTTCCAAGCTCAAAATTCCCTTCATGCAATAGATCAACTGCTTTTTTTCTCTATGAAGACGATCCAAATGTTGTGGCAAGTCAGCCTGTGGAAGGTTAACGGAACCGGGGATTATCCCATACGCAACAGCACTTTCCTCCCGGATGTCAATGATCTCATAGGTGCCCGGCTCCCAATTTTTTATCTCATCAATTTTTACTTCAATTCCTTCTATCACTTCAAACTCCGTCTATACTGATATTTTACCCATAAATGTATTCAAATATAAGCTGATGTGAATTATATCGTTCATTTCCTACTGTGTCAATAGGAAATGAATAGACCACTATTCTACCTCAATCAGCTCATATTCTCTTGTCCCATATCCCAAAGCCGCTGCCGCTTCAATTGTATGGATACCATTTCGGCTTTCGATTCTCTCAATTAAATGATCCCTGCCTGCATCCGAGCAATGATATACAAGATCGATACATGCCTGATCAATGGCAACAGGATCAATGGAAATCAGAATCCCAATGTCAGCAATACAAGGATCTTCTGCCACTGCGCAACAGTCACAGTCCACACTCATATTTTTCATAACATTCACATAGACAGCATTTCCCTTAAAATACTCTACTACAGACCCTGCCGCATCTGCCATGGACTCTAAAAATGAATCATGATCTGATGTCCAGATTTCTTCCGGCACTCCTGCACCATGAATATAGGCTTTGCCATAGGAAGACGCCACACCAATGGACAGCTGCTTCAATGCTCCACCGTAACCGCCCATAGGATGTCCTTTAAAATGCGACAAAACCAGCATAGAGTCATAGTTTGCAATATTCTTCCCCACATAGTCTTCCCGGATTACCTTACCATTCGGATACTCAAGCTTCAAATCCGGTCCTTCTGCGTCCAATAAATCTACCGTAAAGTATCTGTTCCAACCATGCTCTTCTAACAGTGCTTTATGTTTCTGAGTCGTATTCCGAGCGCCCTCATAAGCAGTATTACATTCCACGACGGTACCATTTACATAGTCTATCACAGGTTTCCAAAAATCCGGTCCAAGGAAATTCTGATTTCCTTTCTCCCCTGAATGAAGTTTTACTGCTACTTTACCCGGCAGTGCTTTTCCCAGCATCTGATACAATTCCAACACCTTCTCCGGTGTAATCGTTCTTGAAAAATATACCTTTGCAGCCATACATTAATCTCCTTTACTACTATCATTTTCTTTTCTACTATAATCTATTACATAGAACAGGATCTTCCTTTTTCCGGCATATCATCACCCTTTACATATCTGGCATTAAACTCCATATTAATCTCACGAAGTTCCTTTTTCCCATCAATATAGTCCTGATACATTTCAGCCAGACCGGACATACAGCCATCACAATTTGCTTCAATATTTCCAAGCGACTCCGCTACAATCGCCTCGCGTTCTTCTTTTGTTGTTTCCGAAATTAAATATCCCATCGTTTTTTCCTCTCAAATATGAATTATTATCGGTTTATGATGAATTGCCGGTAAAAACACATCAAACAAATCTGCTGTCCTCAAGCGCAGACTGGATGTATTAATACATGGATGACATCCAAAATACTCTGACTGATAAATTTCTTCATCAACCACAAGCTGTACTTTATTATCTTTATCATTCATCAGACCTAAAACACTTACCGAACCCGGTGTTATATCAAGATACTGTTCCATATATTCCGGTGGAGCAAATGATAATCTTGAACTGCCCAACGCCGTTGAGACTTCTCTTGTTACAAACTTCTTTGTTCCCGGAATCATCAACAGATAAAATGATGTTTTCTGTGCATTACATAAAAATAGATTTTTACATATGACAGCAGTTGCAAGAGCCCTATCGATTTCTTCACACGCTTCCATCGTATAAACCGCTTCATGGTCAATACGCTCAAAAGATATATTTAATGCATCAAGTAGGTCGTATGTTCTTTTTTCTTTTTCAAGTCTTCCATTTGCACATTCCGGTCGCCCTTTAACAAGTCTCATTTTCATGTTTTTATCCTTTATTAAATTTGAAAAGTTCCAATTGTTCTTTATGTCCCAAAATATGACTTCTTTTCACGCTTCTTCGAACAGACAGTCTCGATCCTTCTTTTGCTTGATTCATTATACCACAATCATACAAAGCCCAAAAGAAAATATTAAAGATGCTTTCCCTTTCTAAAATATAGTGTTCTTTTTCGTAAAAAAAATGCTGAAAGGCTTGAATTACCAAGCTTTTCAGCACTTGCTAGAGCAGGGGATGAGAGAATCGAACTGCAAGGGATTCTTTTTCAAAATCCCTGCAAGCCTTGATTTTACTGCATTTCCTGACTTTGTGTTTTGTGTGAAAAGTGGTCTTTTGTGGTCTTTCCTTAAAAATCAATAGCTTCGCTGATTTGATTGAGCTTTGTCTGATAGCTTTTATTACTGTAATAATACAATTTTCGAGTTGTGGTTGCATCGGAATGTCCCACCTCCCCCTCTGGGGGAGTGCGCCGTGGCACTCGGACGCTTCACGTCCGTTCCGCTTGTCTGCGCTCCAGAACGCCTGCGTCTGTCCGTGCATGGGCGCATTGTGTACCTCACTTTCTGCAAAAGAATAGGAAGCACACTGAGGTGCTTCCTATTGGGGTTGGGGATTAATCCATCCAGTCATCTGGAACTACTATTTTAATTCTGCCATCTTCACCTTCATAGGTTTCAAAACCTTGTTCCTCAAATGTTTCTACCATCTCTTTAGCGGTGAGTGCTTTAAACTCTTCCATGGTTCCTACGAATTGAGTACCACATGGGAGGTAGTCGCCAACGTGGTAAACTGTGCCATAGAGAGGGTCTCCTTCTTTCATGTATACTCCGTAGGATGGTTGGTTACCTGCAGCCTTACCATTTAGGTAAATCCAAGTCCATCCCATTGCATAGTCTGCTCCTTGGGATATTACATATTGTTCATAGGCTTTGATACCATCTCCATCAGATGCCTTTTTGCCCCATTCATCTATGATTTCCATGTTTTCAATATAGCCTGGGTTCTCTGTATATGATGTTTCGGAGTAGTCGTTGACTAAACCATCACCTGCTATGGAAGTGTAGTTGGTTGCCATACTGATGAAGAGGTTGATTGCATCTGCTTTCGTGATTGCTGAATCCCAATCCTCTAATGCGTACTCCGGGATATACATATTCCTGATTGCCACTTTGAATGTTTCATACATATCACTTGGTACTCCGTTAGTTGCGTCGGAGATTGCTTCTGTAAAGGTGATGTCTCCTGCATCGGATACTGTGGATATTGTTACATCTGAGGTGTCTGCATATAAATCATAGTATCCATGTGCTTCAATGTATTTAAGGTAATCTGCATGTAAGAAGTTGGTTAATAAGCAGATGTATTCACCTTTTGACATTGCTGTGTTGAAGGTGCTTTCTGTTAAGCCATTTTCTGTGTTGAGGTATGCAAACTCATTCATTGGTGCGGCGAAGTTGGTGTACTGTGATTCACCTACTGCTGATGTGAAGTCTGCATCTGTTTCTGGCGCTTGGGATTCGTTGACTGGTGTGGTTGCACGCATTACTAATGTCATTGCCTGGGCTCTGCTGATGGTTGCATCTCCATCAAACTGTGCTTCTGCTTGATCTGGAAGTAGTTCAAAGTAAGCATTGATAGTTGCAAATGGAGCTGTTAAGTCATCTGCCTCTAAGTCGGTGTAATTCTCTGCCGCGATTTCGCCAAACTTTAACATGGAATCTTCTAAGATGAAGTAATTTTTAAATGCTGTATTTTTTGTCGCCATGTAAAGGGTTGCATTTTGGTCTGCTTCTTCTGTATCTGGATTGTAGTATAATGTACCCTCTTTGTTTCCTGTTTCTCCGGTGATACATAAAAACTCTTCAAAGGCTTGGCGAAGTTCTGGATGGGTTTCTAAGGATGAGAGTTGGAGCCATGGGAGAAGTTCTACTTTGGATTCTTCCGTTTCCTCTGTAGCTTCGGATTCAATAGTTGTTGCTTCAATCGTTTCTGAGTTTTCTACTGAATCAGCAGATTTACAAGCGGATAAAAGAGTTGCTGATATCGTTAATATTGATATTAAAAATAATATTTTTCTTCTCATGAGCTTTTCTCCTTTAGTTTGGTTCATTATACCACAATCACACAATGACAAAAAGAAAATATTAAAGATGCTTTTCCTTTCTAAAATGTAGTGGTCTTTTGGTGGTCTTTTTCGTAAGTTTGGTAAAACAAAAAATGCTGAAAGACTTGATTTACCAAGTTTTTCAGCACTTGCTAGAGCAGGGGATGAGAGAATCGAACCCGGTCTGGTTCTCTCTCTCAACCTCTGAAACCCTTTATTTTACTACGTTTCACAATTTTTAACGCTAAAAATT
>JBJENM010000160.1:0-1401 GCA_051880175.1 Agathobacter sp.
CCAAATTCATCTGTTCTCTTATTATAATATGGAGAAATGAACTGGCTCATCAGATAAGAGTGTCCGCAGTGAATCTCAATGGCATCAAAACCAATTGCCTGAACACGTTTTGCAGCCTCTCCGTACTTCTTTACTGTTGTGAGGATCTCCTCTTTTGTCATCGGACGTGGAATCTCTCCGCCGGCTTTTGTCGGAATATTGGAAGAAGATACAGTCTCCATTCCTGTTCTTGCAGAAGAAGCAGAAGCACCTGCATGATTCACCTGGATTGCTACTGTTGCACCGCTTTTGTGAAGGTTCTCAACCAACTGATAGTAACGAGGCATAAAGCTGTCATGGTCAATGCGAATCTGACTTGTTCCATTGGATCCTACAGGATACTCCACGTTGGCATTCTCTAAAATAATCAGACCAACTCCGCCTTTTGCACGTAACGAATAATAATTCATGTGGCGGTTACTCATCTCACCGCTTGTCTCACCATAATTTGTTCCCATAGGAGTCATCGCAATACGATTGCGAATTGTCATCCTTTTTACTGTTAAAGGTTCAAAAATCTTGGGATAATTTGTTTTCATGGATCTTTCTCCTTATCATTTCATCATCTATTTTCGCATAAGGCATTTCTTCTGTTTGTGACGCCTTCATTATAATCCCAAGAACCAATAACGTAAAATATCTTTTGTGTAAATATTTAATAGCTTCAAGCTATCATTTTGCATTTATAATACTAGCTAATCGTTGATGTTGCTTTCTGCTTCATATATTCTATGAAACGCTCCACAGCCGGCAGTTGATAGCGATCCCGCATCCAGAACATAAATGTATGATGTACCAGCTCTATATCATCCAGTTTATATACATTCACGCGACTCTCATCTATTTCCTCAATCTTTGGAACAAGCGCAATTCCGAAATTTTCACTTACCATCGCTACAATTGAATACTCATCCGGACACTCCACTACAATATTAGGATGAAAGGAAAGTCTCTGATACAATTTATTTGTGTAATTTCCAAGCCAGGATTCCCTGTCATATCCGATGACCGGATAGTTCTCAATTTCCTGAATCGAAACTGTTTCTTTTACTTCTAATTCATGCCCTTTCGGTGCGATCAATACAATTTCTTCTGACAATATAGGGAAGAATTCAAACTCTTCTTTCTCCATATATCCGCCAAACCCCACATCCAGTTCTCCGGACTTCACTTTTTTTGCAATCGCACTTGTATGATTCTGAAAAAAATTAAATGTAACATTTTTATTTTCTTTTTTATTAAGAAAGTCTCTTACATTATGAGGAATATAATGGCTTGCAAGAGGGAACACATATCCGATATCTATCTTTCCGCCATCACTGGCCATTTCCATCATCTTATTTTTAGCGATCTCACATTCAC
>JBJENM010000160.1:1501-6387 GCA_051880175.1 Agathobacter sp.
AATGAACAAAAAGTATTTACCAAGTGCACTGATTCTGTACTTAAACTATTTTATCCATGGTGTTGGCTGTTCCGTTCTCGGACAGGCCGTAATCAAAGATGCTCTTGCCGCAAGCTGGGGTGTAGAAGCAATGGCAATCACAGCAATCTCTGCAGCTTTAGGTCTCGGACGACTGATTGCTCTTCCGTTTGCCGGTCCTCTTTCCGATAAATTAGGACGCCGTATCTCATGTATCATCGGTGGCGCATCCTATGCCATCTACTTAATCGGTCTTGCAATGGCATTTAATGCCGGTGCAAATGGCGGTTATCAGATTGCTTACATCTGTGCAATCCTCGGTGGTATCGCAAACTCTTTCCTTGACACAGGTATTTATCCTGCTGTTGCAGAAGTATTCTACAGCGCTCCTGGTGTTGCTACAATGGGAATCAAATTCTTCATCGCGATCTCACAGATGCTGCTTCCATTCGTACTTGGTATCGCCGTAACAACAACTGCTGCAGGTCTTACATCTTACAATCCGTTATTTATTGGCTGCGGTGTATGCTACATTGTATTGGCAGTTCTCATCATCTTTGCACCACTCCCGGATGCTGATGCAAAAAAAGAGAAAAAAGAAGGTTTGATTGAAAGCCTTAAGAAAACACATTTTTCTATTGAATCCGTCGCTATGATCTTAATCGGATTTACATGTACAGGTACTTTCCAGTTGTGGTTAAACTGTGCACAGAACTTTGCAAAAGAAGTGGTAGGATGGGCAGATCCTTCCATCATGCAGACTTACTACTCCATGGGAACTTTACTTGCACTGATCGTAACAGCACTTTTGACACGTAAGATCAAAGACGTACGTTTCATCATGGCTTACCCTGCAATCTGTCTTGTAACTATGGTCTTCGTACTGATTACAAAATCACAGACTCTCTGCATCGTCGGCGCATTTGTGATTGGATGGGCAGGAGCCGGCGGACTCCTTCAGATTGCAACTTCCGTATGTAACATGCTCTTCCCGAAGATCAAAGGTACTGTTACAGCATTGGTTATGATTGCATCCTCCCTTTGCAACTACACAATCTTAACAGCAGCTTCAAAGATGACTCCATCCGGCGTTATGACCATGAACATTGTTCTTACTGCAATCGGTGTTCTCCTTGGAGTATTTGTAAATCTTCGCTATGCAAAGATGGTTGAGCTTGCATCTAAAGAATAATCCAGATATAATTCACACTATAATAATAAGAAAGGATGATATTGATTATGAATACAGTTCGTGTCAGAGATATTGAAATTGGTGCCGGAATTCCGAAAATCTGCGTGCCGATTGTTGGAGTAACAAAAGAAGACATTATTGCCGAAGCAAAAACATTTGACTCTATTCCTGTTGATGTTGTAGAATGGCGTGTAGACTGGTTTGAAGGTGTTTTTGACTTTGATCAGGTTCTGGATGTCTTAAAAGACTTGAGAGAAGCTTTAGGAAACATTCCACTCCTTATGACATTCCGTACTTCCAAAGAAGGCGGAGAAAAAGCGATTGAAGACGCAGCTTATGCCGAGTTAAATATTAAGGCTGCCCAGTCCGGCTATGTGGATCTTATTGACGTAGAAGTATTTACCGGTGATGACATCGTAAAACAGATCATTGAAGGCGCTCATGCTGCAGGTGTAAAGGTTGTTGCATCCAACCATGACTTTTTCAAGACTCCTGACAAAGACGATATTGTAGGACGTCTCAGAAAGATGCAGGAATTGGGTGCTGATATTCCGAAAATTGCTGTTATGCCGCAGAACAAAAAGGATGTCCTCACACTTCTTGCCGCTACAGAAGAGATGGTATCCGAATATGCAGACAGACCGATCATCACCATGTCCATGGCAGGTACCGGCGTCATCAGCCGTCTTTGCGGAGAAGTATTTGGCTCTGCACTTACTTTTGGTGCCGCAAAGAAAGCTTCTGCTCCGGGACAGATGGGTGTGAACGATTTAAATACTGTTCTTACTTTACTCCACAACGCATTATAAAATTCATTACTCTCGTTGCCTGAAGCTCTTAAATAGCTTCAGGCAATATTTGAAATTGTTACCTGCAAGGAGGAAAAAATGAAAAAAACACTTCATTGGCTGGATGAAAATCTTGAAGAATTTGCTCTTGTAATCCTTCTGATCGGGATGACACTTATCATGGGCATACAGGTATTCTGCCGCTATGCACTGGGGATGTCTTTGTCCTGGTCAGAAGAGTTGACACGTTACTTATTTATCTGGTGCGGATTTCTCAGTGTCAGCTACTGCAGCAAAAAATGTTTATCCATTAAAATCGAACAATTTGTCGCAATCTTTCCACGCCGTGGGAAAGCGATATTCAAGGTTATCAACCATACCTTCGAGCTTATATTTTTTATATATATGATTCCATTTGCCTACTCCTATATGATGTCTGCGGTAGAAAGTGGACAGGTCTCTCCTGCCTGTGGTATTCCTATGTACTATATTCAGGCTGCACCTTTCGTCTCTTTTATCCTGGTTGCATTTCGCATCCTGCAGCGCTGGATCATCGAATTCCGTGTTGCTAAAGGGGATAACGTTTTTGACCCGGCACATCCGGAGAGAAATACTCCAGAGTCATTTATAACGGCAAATGCAGACGCTGGTGTTGATAACCGCATCAGCAATATCAAAGATTCAGGGAAGGAGGTTTTGTGATGCCAGTCGCTTTATTATTTATCATTTTCGTGGTCGGTCTGATCATTGCAATTCCTGTATCCATTACACTTGGAATCACATCGGTCCTTCCTTCCATTTTCGATCCATCTTTCACAGTTGGCGCAAAATATCTGATCCGTGCGATGTTTGGCGGTCTGGATTCTTTCCCGTTACTGGCAGTTCCCATGTTTGTCCTGTCTGGTATCATCATGGCGAAAGGCGGTATCTCCAGAAAACTGTTTGACATTTTTGCATATTTTCTCGGCAATCTGACTGCTGGTATGCCTTGTGCGGTTATCGTAACCTGCCTTTTTTACGGAGCGATCTCCGGTTCTGCACCTGCTACCGTTGCCGCTGTGGGAAGTATGACCATTCCGATCCTTACAAGCCTTGGTTATGATCTTACTTTTACTACTGCAATTGTTGCCGTTTCGGGAGGCTTAGGCGTAATTATCCCGCCAAGTATTCCATTCATCATGTATGGCATGGCATCCGGCGCCTCCGTAAGCAATCTGTTTCTGGCAGGAATCATCCCCGGCCTTATGATTGGCGGGCTGCTTATGTTCTATGCTATTTATTATTGTAAACGCAACGGAGAAGACAAAGAAAAAATCCATGCGGAAGTAAAGAAATTACATGAAAAAGGCTTATTTAACGTTGTAAAAGAGAGCTTCTTTGCAATCCTCAGCCCTGTCATCATCCTCGGGTGTATTTACAGTGGGATTGCATCACCGACAGAGGCAGCAGTTATTTCCGTATTTTATGCACTGTTCATAAGTCTGGTCGTATACAGAAGCATTCACATAAAAGATATCTGGGGAATCTTAAAGGAAGCAATCAGGACATTTACGCCGATCCTTTTCATACTGGCAACCTCTACTGCTTTTTCCAGAGTCCTGACGCTCATGCAGGTTCCCCAGACAGTCAGCGAATTTATCAGCAGCAACTTCCACAGCCCGGTCCTGATTCTTCTGGTGATCAATCTGTTCCTTTTGATCGTGGGCATGGTTATGGATACAACGCCTGCTATCCTGATTTTGACACCGATCCTTCTTCCGATCGTGACAAATCTTGGTATGGATCCGGTTCAGTTTGGTGTCATTATGGTCGTAAACCTTGCCATCGGATTTGTAACTCCTCCGATTGGGGTAAACCTTTTTGTTGCCAGCTCACTTACGGATGTCCCGGTTATGGATATTGCGACAAAAGCAATGCCTATGATTGCTTACTTTTTAGTAGCTCTGCTTCTCATTACGTTTATACCGGCCATTTCTCTGGCACTGTTATAGGAGGAAATCAAACATGAAACTTAGTAAAATAAAAACACGCCTTTTCTCCGTTGGAGTCATACTTTTGACAGTATCTGCCCTCACTCTTACAGGCTGTCAAAGTTCGGACGAAGACAGTGTACAGCGCTATGCATGGCCACTTGCCACTGCAAGCCCGGAAGATACGGTTACTCAGATTTTCTCCGAAAAATTTGCCGAAGAGGTCTCTCGCCTCAGCAATGGAAAGATGAAAATTCAGGTGTACGCAAATTCCACACTGGGAGGTGACCGGGATCTTCTGGAAACATGTGCAGACGGCGATATTCCGTTTGTTGTACAAAATACTGCCCCACAGGTAGCATTCATGCCTGACCTTGCAGTATTTGATCTCCCCTGTGTGTTTGATACCTTAGACGACTGCCGGGAAACCATTGACGATCCGGAATTTTACAATCTGATAAGCGACGTTTATACAGAAGGTGGCTATCACCTCCTTGGAATGGCTGATCAGGGATTCCGCGTAATGAGTACAAACAAAGCGGTTTCTGATTTTTCAGATTTCAAAGGACAGAAAATCCGAACGATGGAAAACAGCTACCACCTGGCATTCTGGAAAAGCATAAATGCCAATCCCACCCCAATGAGCTTCAGTGAAGTCTATATCGGTCTTCAACAGCATACTATCGATGCCCAGGAGAACCCATATGAAGTCATTGTATCCAACAAACTATACGAACAGCAGGATTATGTGGTGGAGACGAACCATCTTCCCCATCTCATCTCTCTCATAGTAAATGACGAATTTTTCCAGGATCTTTCCAAAGAAGAACAGGATATCATGACCGAGGCAGCTAAAACAGCAACCACATATGCCCGTGAACAATCGGATGAGCGAATTGCTGATCGTGTGGCTACCAT
>JBJENM010000161.1:0-2881 GCA_051880175.1 Agathobacter sp.
AGGGGATAATGTATGTATAAGATCGCAAAAGAAAATCTGTCCGCATTATTCCAGATGATTGCGGCAGACAAGGATTTATTTCTGCCAGTAAAAGTAAGTGGACAGACCAATTTCAGAGTATGGAATGAAGAAGTAGAAGTTGACCTTTACACATTAAAAACAGTAAAATCACCAAAAGATGCATTCTTTCCGCAGAGTGAAAACCTTTACACTGTTCAAAAAGAAGGAAAGAAAATGAAGATTCTGCCAGAAGAATTAAAAGAAAAAGACTTCGTTGTGTTCGGTATGAAGGCGTGTGATATCAAAGGTGTAGAAGTATTGGATAAAGTTTTTCTTGCAGATCCGATTGATTCTTTCTATGCTGCAAGAAGAGATCACGGAATCATCGTAGCTATGGCATGTCATGAGCCGGAAGAGTCATGTTTTTGTAAAGTGTTTGGTGTCGATGCTGCAAATCCAAAAGCAGATGTTGCTACATGGATGGTTGAAGATTTTCTGTACTGGAAAGCATTGACTGAAAAAGGTGAGAATCTTACAAAAGAGGTGGCTTCACTTCTTGAAGATACAGACACTGAGGATCAGGCAAAAGTAGAAGTGGAAAAAGGAAATATCCGTAATATTATAGAGCTGCTTCCATACAGTAATCTTTCTCTGGAAGGATGGAATGGAGACGTACTTAGTGAAAAATTTGATTCTCCGGTATGGGAAGAGATTTACAAACCTTGTTTGGCATGTGGTACCTGTACATTTGTGTGCCCGACTTGTCAGTGCTATGACATTAAAGATTATGACACTGGACATGGCATACAGCGTTACCGCTGCTGGGATTCCTGCATGTATTCAGACTTTACGATGATGGCTCACGGAAATAACCGTACTAGTCAGATGCAGAGATTTCGTCAGAGATTTATGCATAAGCTTGTATATTTCCCTGCAAATAACGATGGAATGTATTCCTGTGTAGGCTGTGGACGATGTGTGGAAAAATGTCCGGCATCATTAAATATTGTAAAAGTAATCAAATCCTTTCAGAAAAAGGGAGGTGAAAAGTAATGTGTGAATGCAATTGTCACAAAGATTATAAATTAGATACGTTGATCCCGCAGGTCGGCATTATTACAGATATCCGTCAGGAGACACCGGATGTGAAGACATTTCGCGTGAATGCTCCGGAAGGTGGGAAACTTTTCGAACATATGCCGGGACAGTGTGCCATGGTATGTGCACCAGGGGTGAGTGAAGGTATGTTTTCCATTACTTCTTCGCCTACCAATAAAGAGTATCAGGAGTTTAGTATCAAAAAATGCGGAATTCTCACAGATTATCTTCACAGCCTGGAAGTGGGCGATGAAATTACCGTCCGTGGTCCTTATGGAAATTCTTTCCCGGTTGAGACAGAGCTTAAAGGGAAGAACCTTCTGTTTATTGCCGGAGGTATCGGACTTGCTCCGCTTCGCTCCGTTATAAATTACGTTCTGGACAATCGTGAAAACTACGGAACCGTTGATATTGTCTATGGATCCCGCTCGGCAGATGATCTTGTCCAGTTAAAAGAAATCCAGGAAGTATGGATGAAGACAGAAGGCGTAAACGTATATCTTACCATTGACCGTGAGCAGGAAGGCTGGGACGGACATGTAGGATTTGTACCAAATTATGTGAAAGAGCTTGGATTTGATACAGATAAAACAGCCCTTGTCTGCGGACCTCCGATCATGATCAAGTTTGTACTTGCGGGTCTTCAGGAATTAGGATTTACAAAAGATCAGGTATATACCACACTGGAACTGCGTATGAAATGTGGAGTTGGAAAATGCGGACGATGCAACATCGGTTCCAAATATGTGTGTAAAGACGGACCGGTGTTCCGTTTTGACGAAATTGATGAACTACCAAACGAGTATTAGGATTACATAGAAAGGAAAGAAAAAAATGGCAGATATGATTAACATATACTTATATGGTAAAAAGTATAAAGTTCCGGCGGATTTGACAATTATGGAAGCTTTTGAATATGCAGGCTATCAACTGGTCCGTGGATGTGGATGCAGAAATGGTTTCTGTGGTGCATGTGCTACCATTTACAGAATCAAAGGGAAAAATGAGCTGACAGGATGTCTTGCCTGCTCTACAAAGGTGGAAGATAATATGTGCGTAGCTTCTTTACCATTTTTCCCATTGGAAAAGAAGGTTTACGACATTACAGAAATCAAGCCGACACAGCAGATCATGATGCAGCTGTATCCGGAAATCTATGCATGTATCGGATGTAATGCCTGTACAAAAGCCTGTACACAGGATCTGAACGTTATGCAGTATATTGCTCATGCTCAGAGAGGAGAGTTTGAGAAATGTGCAGAGCTTTCCTTTGACTGTGTGATGTGCGGTGTCTGTTCCTCACGTTGTCCTGCTGGTATTTCTCATCCACAGGTTGCTCTTCTTGCAAGACGTCTTACCGGAAAATATATCAAACCGGAAGCAGAGCATCTGACAAAGAGAGTAAAAGAGATCGAAGATGGCGAATGTAAAGAGCTTATCGAAGCGATTATGGCAAAACCATTGGAAGAACTGAAGGAACTTTACAATACAAGAGAGATTGAGAAATAAGGAGGAATGTGAAAATGAGTTTACCATATACAGCTGAAATGATGGAATCCATCAAAAAGGTTGAAGCCGGAAGAAAAGACCGTATCGGATTTGAACCAAAACGTATGACAGCCGATGAAAAGACAGCTCTTCTTGAAGCATTCCATCCTGACTATAATCTTGACAGCTTTGCTGAAATTAAGGTTGGTCCGAATACAGGGCAGAAAGCACCAAAGGAACTGGTTGAAATTCTTCATGGCGAGAGCAGGATCAAAGGAATGGATCTTGATCTTTC
>JBJENM010000161.1:2981-5378 GCA_051880175.1 Agathobacter sp.
CTCCTTAATATGGAGACAAATGAGATTTTAATAGCAAGAGCAAAAACCGTTGTCATTGCTACCGGTGGTGCAGGACGTATGCACTATCAGGGATTCCCGACATCAAATCATTACGGTGCTACAGCAGACGGTCTTGTATTTGCGTACCGTGCGGGAGCGTCCCTTCTGTATCAGGATACCTTGCAGTATCATCCGACCGGTGTGGCATTTCCGTCTCAGATCTACGGTGCGCTGGTAACAGAAAAGGTTCGTTCTATGGGAGCCATGTTTGTAAATAAAGACGGCGAAGTATTTATGCATCCGCTGGAGACAAGAGATGTGGCAGCATCCGGAATCATTCGTGAATGTAAAGAGAGAGGAAAAGGTGTAAAAACACCGGTGGCAGAAGGTATCTGGCTTGACACTCCAATGATCGACATGATCCACGGTGAGGGAACGCTGGAAAAGAGACTTCCTGGTATGCTCCGTATGTATCAGAGATGTGGAATTGATATGAGAGAAGTTCCGATTGTTGTTTACCCAACACTTCATTATCAGAATGGTGGTATTAAGATTGGTGTAAACGGAATGTCTGATGTTGAAAATCTATATGTAGCAGGTGAGGCAGTTGGAGGAATCCACGGAAGAAACAGACTTATGGGCAATTCTCTTCTTGATATCATTGTATTTGGACGTAATGCAGGACAGCAGGCAGGAGCAAAATGTAAAGAAGTTGAATTAAAAGAACTTACACTTTCTCATGTAGATGAATTTGCAAAGATGCTTGAAGATGCTAATGTGCAGTCAAAAGTCGTATCTCCGAGATTACTGCCGGATTACAGACCGGAAGGTGTGACAAGATTAAACTAGTCTTTGACTTTCTCTATCAGATGGAGTAATCTTTATCTGATAGAGAAGAATTGGCAGTTTGTTTTAGGAGGCATATAAAATGAACATTCTAACATGGTTTCAGGAAAGTGTATTGTCAAATGATATGATGATAGTTTTTCTGATCACAATTATCGGATATGCGGTGGGCAGAATTAAAATCTGTGGGCTGGATCTGGGAACGGCAGGAATTCTTCTGGTAGCTTTAGTGTTTGGACATTTTGGCGTTCAGATACCAGATGTAGTGAAAAATCTGGGACTCATCTGTTTCGTAACCTCCGTGGGTTATATTGCCGGACCTAAGTTTTTCCGTAATTTTAAAGCGAATGCAAAATCCTATGTATTGCTTGGATTTATTGTAATTTTAGCGGGTGCGCTTACCTGCATGGGAGTCATTAAGCTTTTTGGTGTGCCCACGGATATCAGTGTAGGTATGATGACAGGTGCACTTACCAGTACACCGGGACTGGCTGCAGCATTGGAAGCTACAGGTTCACAGGCAGCGGCGGTAGGCTATGGAATCGCTTATCCTTTTGGAGTTGTAGGTGTCGTACTTTTTGTCCAGCTTCTCCCGAGAATCTTACATACAGATATGGACGAGGAGCGTGCAAAGTTTGCGGCAGCATCCACCGTTGAAGTAAAAGAGCACAAGAGAAAATTAATAGATATCGATGATATGGGCTTTTTTGCATTTGGACTTGCAATCGTACTGGGGATCATACTTGCAAAGATTACGATCCCGTTGCCGGGAGGTGGAGAATTTGCTCTTGGAACTTCCGGAGGCCCATTGATCGCCGGTCTGGTTTTAGGACATTTTGGACATGCCGGTCCCGTAAACCTGAAAATAGAAAAGCGCATCTTAGAGTGTATGCGTGAATTCGGTCTTGCCATGTTTCTTCTCGGAGCCGGTGTAGAGGCTGGAGCGGGATTTGTTGAGATCCTGAAAGAACAGGGATTTATGCTCTTTATTTACGGTGCACTTATGACATTGATCCCGATGCTGATCGGATATTTCTTTGCCGCTAAGATTCTGAAACTCAGTGTGTTTAATACACTTGGATCTATTTGCGGCGGTATGACAAGTACCCCTGCACTTGGCACGCTGATCCGTGTAACAGGAACAGATGATGTGGCATCGGCTTACGCGGCTACCTATCCGGTTGCACTTGTTATGGTAGTTCTTGCCAGCCAGTTCATAGGTATTTTACTTTAATGATTGTTTTTGGAGGAAAATAAAATGCGTGAAATTAACGTACAGCAGATTACAGATGTTGTGGAAAGATTATGTATTGAAGCAAATCAACACCTCCCAAAAGATGTGCAGGGAGCAATTAAAAACTGCCGTGCATGTGAAGACTGGGAAATTGCTCAGGGCGTATTAGATAAGATCATTACGAACTTTGAAATTGCAGATACTGAGAATGTGCCAATCTGTCAGGATACAGGTATGGCATGTGTATTTCTTGAGATTGGCCAGGATGTACATCTTGTTGGAGGAAATTTGTCAGAAGCAGTGGATGAGGGTGTGCG
>JBJENM010000161.1:5478-18369 GCA_051880175.1 Agathobacter sp.
AGGATGTACATCTTGTTGGAGGAAATTTGTCAGAAGCAGTGGATGAGGGTGTGCGTCGCGGATATGACAAAGGGTATCTCAGAAAATCCGTAGTAAAAGATCCGGTACGCCGTGGAAACACAGGCGATAATACACCGGCAATGCTGTATACTGAGATCGTTCCTGGAGAGCAGGTAAAGATCACTGTAGGACCAAAGGGATTTGGAAGCGAAAATATGAGTGCGATCCGTATGTTCAAACCTTCCCACGGGCTTCAGGGAATTAAAGATTTTATCATTGAGACAGTAGAAGCAGCCGGACCTAATCCATGTCCGCCAATGGTCATCGGAGTAGGTATCGGAGGAACTTTTGATAAAGCAGCATTACTTGCGAAAAAGGCGCTGATGCGACCGATTGACTCTGAAAATCCGGATCCGTTTTATGCAGATCTTGAAAAAGAAATGCTTGAAAAGGTGAATGAACTTGGAATCGGACCACAGGGATTCGGCGGAAAAACAACAGCCATCGGTCTGAACATTGAGACAATGCCGACACATATTGCAGGTATGCCATGTGCGATCAATATTAATTGTCATGTAACACGTCACAAAACGGAGGTGATCTAAGATGGAAAAACACATTCAGTTACCATTAACAGAAGAGGTGGCAAAGACACTTCACGCAGGTGACAGCGTTTATCTTACAGGAACAATCTATACATCCAGAGATGCCGGACATAAGAGAATGTGCGAAGCGCTGGCACGCGGAGAAGAGCTTCCTTTTGACCCGACTGATGCGACCATTTACTATGTAGGTCCTACACCGGCAAAACCGGGACAGGTTATTGGTTCCGCAGGTCCTACTACGAGCGGACGTATGGATGCATATGCACCGACAATGATGTCTGTAGGCGCAAGAGGAATGATCGGAAAAGGCGCAAGACTTCCGGAAGTTGTAGAAGCGATGAAAAAATACTCAGGCGTTTATTTTGGAGCAATCGGCGGCGCGGGAGCACTTCTTGCAAAATGTATCAAAAAATGTGAGCTGATCGCGTATGAAGATCTCGGGGCAGAAGCTCTCAGAAAATTATATGTAGAAGATATGCCGTTAGTGGTGATCATCGACTCCGAAGGAAATAATCTCTACGAAGAAGGAAAAGCTGCTTATCTTGCATCAAAAAAATAGAGAAAGTAAAGAGGCTGTCAAAAGATGATGGCCTCTATTAGTTTTGTTAAATTTTACTATGGAATTTTAATGAAATTGGTGTATTATTTATAGCAGAGATTTGCTTTATCTTATTGCTGTAATAAAGATAAGGAACGGAGGTGCCATATGGATTTTATAATCGAGAAGCTGGCAAAGATTGAAGAGACGGCGGAAGCCATTGTGGAAAATGCAGAAAACCGGAAATTCGAGGTTGAGAAAGAGATACAGGAAAAAAGAGATGAATTTGACAGCCAGATGGACAGGGAAATAGCAGAGAAGGTTGAGGCAATCCGTGCTGAGGGCAAAAAAAAGATGGATGTACTCCTTGAGGAAGAACACGAAAAGCACCGGGCAGCTATTGACAATCTGGAAGCAGAGTTTGCAGAGCATCATACAGAATATGCAAAAAACATCGTAAAGAATATATTAGAGGTGTAAAGTATGAGTGATCTCAGACAATACAGCGGGATTACCACTAAGATTCATGCCATGAAGGCGAAGCTTCTGACACAGCAGGATTTTGTAAATATTGCAGAACTGAAATCGGTTCCGGAAGCAATTGAATATCTGAAGGAAAAGCCCGCATATACAAAATATATCAACCGAATGGATGTATCCCTTTATCACAGGGGAAATGTGGAAAAGATCCTTGCACAGTCGTTTTATGATGATTTTACAAGGATTTTCCGATTTGCCGGGATGGAGCAGAAAAAATTCTTAAAAACATGCTGGAAGCGGTATGAGGTGGATCTTATTAATTACTGCTTAAGAATTGTATTTAACCATTATGATATTCCTTTTGATATTGATTATAAAAAGGAAGTATTTGACAAATTCTCTCAGTTATCTGTAAGCAAACTGGTGACATCAAGAAATATTAATGAATTAATAGATAATCTGAAAGACACGGAATATTATGCCCCGCTTGCCAGATTAAGGGAATCCGGTGCGGCAACATTGTTTGACTATGATCTGGCACTGGACATTTATTATTTTTCAACAATGTGGAGACGGGAAAGACGTTTGCTGAAGGGGAAGGAAAAAGAGATTTTTACGAAAGATTTCGGAACGAAAATCGATCTTTTAAACCTTCAGTGGATTTACCGGGCGAAAAAATATTATCATATGCTGGCTCCGGATATCTATTCTCTGACCATTCCGATTCATTACCGACTGAGCTTAGAAGAGTTTAAAGCGCTGGTAGATGCACCTACTGTGGAAGAATTTCTAAGTCAGGTGGAGAAGACCAGCTATGGGGAAAAAATCAGATTTGATAACGATCAGATACCAGAGCATCAATGTAAGGCTATTATGGGAAAGATGTATCTTTCTGACTGGAGACAGAACCCATATTCTATTGCGTCAATTACCACATATTTATTTTTAAAGGAAGAAGAAATTATAAGACTAACAACTGCCCTTGAATGTATCCGCTACGGCTTATCTTCAAGAGAGACGTTAGGATACTTAGGAGGTGTGACTGAATGATTGTAAAGATGAAGTTTCTCAGCATAAGCGGCCCGAGAGATGACATCGATCGTGTCTATGATGTATATCTGTCGAAATATGAGATGCAGCTTGAAAATGCACTGACAGAGCTTCGTACAACTGAAAATCTGATTCCGTTTGCAGAGGTGAATCCGTATAAAGAACCGCTTGCGAAAGCGGAACAGTTTGTATCCCTTTTGGAGGGAACGGATTATACTGCGGACAGGACGCTTTCTCAGGAAGAGATGCTTAAACTTATCCGGGATGTGAACTGCCAGTATGTGGATCTGCAGGAAAAGAAAGAGCTTCTTAAGCGGCAAAGAGATGAGCTGATTGAAAAATATAATGTTCTCGAACCTTTCCAGCCTATGAATCTGGAACTGCAGAAGGTTCTCAGATATAAATATATGCAGGTGCGTTTCGGAAGGATTGGAATTGATTATTACAGACGTCTGGAAAAATATCTGTATGATGATGTCAATGCAGTATTCCTTGAGGGTGCGCGTAATGAAAGCTATGTATACGGATGTTATTTTGTGGCAAATCCGGATGCGAGTAAAGTAGACTCTGTATTTAGTTCTCTTCATTTTGAGAGAATCCGCATTCCGATGGAATATATCGGAACTCCTCAGGAGATCTGTACGGGGATCCAGAATGATATTGAGGAAACAAGAAAACAGATCCGCAAAATAAAAAAACAGATGAAAAAGCTTATGGAAAGAAATGCCGGAAAGCTTATCGGTACAAGGAAAAGACTGCAGGAGCTCTCTAATAGCTTTGATGTGCGAAAGGTAGCTGCAAGAATGACAAATGAGCAGCAGGATGATCAGTTTATTCTCTGCGGATGGATGAGTGAAGAGGATGTGAATAAGCTTTTAAAAGAGACTGCGAATGATAACAGGATCTTTATTATGGTAGAGGAGGATCGGGAAAAATTCTTCGGAGAACCCCCTACAAAGCTTAAAAATCCTAAATTATTTAAGCCATTTGAGATGTTTATACGTATGTACGGACTCCCGGCGCACAATGAAATGGATCCGACAGTCTTTGTCGCACTTACTTATACATTTATCTTTGGTGCGATGTTTGGAGATGTAGGTCAGGGATTATGTCTGTTTATCGGAGGCGGGATCCTGTATCTCACTAAGAAGATGAATCTGGCAGGAATCATATCTGTTGCGGGTATTTTCTCAACCTTTTTCGGTTTTATGTTCGGAAGTGTATTTGGGTTTGAAAATATAATCGAAGCCCGATGGCTGAGACCGGCAGAGGCAATGACAGAACTTCCGTTTGTCGGACAGCTGAATACAGTGTTTGTGGTAGCGATTGCGTTTGGTATGGCGCTGAATCTTCTGGTTATGATCTTCCAGATCATAAATGCCATAAAAGCGCATAATATCGGAGATTTGTGGTTTTCACATAATGGCGTTGCAGGACTTGTATTTTATGGATTCCTTGTAGTAACAATCGTATTGTATATGACAGGGCACAAGGTGCCGGGAAATGTTATGATGGTGATATTTCTCGGAATTCCAATCTTAATGTTTCTGTTTAAAGAACCGCTTACGAATCTGGTGGAAAAGAATCATAAGAAGATTAAAGGCGGAAAAGCAATGTTTTTCGTACAGGGATTTTTCGAATTATTTGAGACAATGTTAAGTTATTTTTCAAACACGATTTCCTATGTACGTATCGGAGCATTTGCAGTCAGCCATGCGGCAATGATGGAAGTTGTGCTTATGTTATCGGGAGCAACAGAGGGAAATCCCAACTGGATTGTAGTCGTCCTGGGAAATATTATTGTATGCGGTCTGGAAGGTCTGGTTGTAGGTATTCAGGTTCTTCGACTTGAGTATTATGAGATGTTCAGCCGTTTCTACAGTGGATCAGGACGGGAATTTAAGCCATTTAATAAACAAAGCCAGGAATAGAGTGAAAAAGTCATATATAAGGAGGATAAAAAAATGACATTAACAGTAAAACTTTTATTAATAGCAGCTTTGATCTTCAGCATTGTTATACCATTTGGTTATTATCTGATTGGAGAAAAAAATAAAAAACGTTATAAAAGAGCAATTGCAAGTAATGTATTCTTTTTCTTCAGTGCAATTGTTATTGCAGGGATCATGATGTTTACAGGTGCTCCGGTACAGGCGGCAGAAGCAGCTCAGGCAGCATCGAATGCAACAGGATTTGGTTATATTGCAGCCGCACTTTCAACCGGTCTGTCATGTGTAGGTGGTGGTATTGCCGTAGCAAGTGCTGCAAGCGCAGCTTTGGGAGCAATCAGTGAAGATCCGAGTGCACTTGGTAAATCTCTGATTTTCGTAGGTCTGGCAGAAGGTGTCTGCCTGTACGGACTGATTATTTCCTTTATGATCATAGGTAAATTGTAAGATGAAGATGTATCTGATCAGTGATAATGTTGATACGCTGACAGGAATGCGACTTGCCGGAGTTGATGGAGTTGTTGTCCATGAAAGGAATGAGCTTCGGGAAGCAATTGAGAAGGCAATGAATGATAAAAGTGTAGGGATTATCCTTCTGACAGAAAAATTCGGAAGAGAATTTCCTGATCTGATCGATGAGATCAAACTTGAACGGACAATGCCTCTTCTCATTGAGATTCCTGACAGACACGGAACCGGACGTAAAAAAGACTTTATCACATCATATGTAAATGAAGCTATCGGATTAAAATTGTAAAAAAGAAGGTGATACCTTGACTATAGAAGAAAAAATGGCACGACTTCAGTCAGCTGCGATGACAGAGGCCAGAGAGCAGGGCAACGCCATTGTGGAACAGCACAGGAAAGCTCTGGAAAATGTGTATGAACAGCATGTGGAAGAGGCAAAGCAGCAGGCTGAGATCAGAATCAAGGCAGAGCAGGTGAATATCAAGCATCAGTTGAATAAAGCTACGTCGAAAGCGCAGCTTGATATGAAGCAGGAACTCGGAAAGACGCAAAAAAGGCTGAAAAAGGAAATCTTTAAGGAAGTGGATCAGATTCTTTCCGATTACATGAAAACAGAAGAGTACAAACATCTTCTGGTGGAGTATATCGAAAAAGCTGCTGAATTTGCAAAAGGAGCGTCAATGACGATCTACATTAACCCCACAGATGCAGATAAAAAAGAATTCCTGGAAGAGCATACAGGGGTAACTGTTACAGTCAGCAAGGAAGATTTTGTGGGTGGTATCCGTACTGTGATACATGAGAGAAATATCTTGATCGATCATGCATTTAAGGGTGCGATTGAGAGAGAATATCAGAAATTTGTCTTCAAGGGAGGTACGGGAATTGGATAGCAGAAAAACTGGAACAATTTACGGTATTAACGGTCCCGTTATCTATCTGAAGGGAAATACCGGATTTAAAATGTCCGAGATGGTAAATGTAGGCGAGGAGAAACTGGTGGGTGAGGTCATTTCTCTTGACAAGGATCTGACGACGATCCAAGTGTATGAGGAGACGTCAGGACTGCGTCCGGGTGAGATTGTAGAAGCGACCGGAGCGGCCGTATCAGTAACGCTTGCGCCTGGAATTTTGAATAATATTTTTGATGGTATTGAAAGACCGCTGGAAGAGATTTCCAAAACCGGTGGTGCATTTATAACAAGAGGTGTCAGTGTGGATTCTCTGGACACAAAAAAACTCTGGGATACACACATTACTGTGGCTGAGGGAGATTTCCTTCATGGAGGAGCGATCATTGCGGAGGTGCCGGAAACAAGGGCAATCGTTCATAAATGCATGCTTTCTCCGGAGTTAGAAGGAACTGTTGTGGAAGTAAAGCCGGATGGGCAGTATACGATCAATGATACACTTCTTGTCCTTGAACTTCCGGACGGAACGAAAAAAGAGATTACAATGACTCAGCACTGGCCAATCCGTGTGCCGAGACCGGTATATAAGAGATTTCCGGCAAGTATTCCTCTTGTGACCGGACAGCGTATCCTGGATACGATGTTCCCGATTGCGAAGGGTGGAACGGCTGCAATCCCGGGAGGATTTGGTACAGGAAAGACAATGACACAGCATCAGATCGCAAAATGGTCAGATGCAGATATTATTGTTTATATTGGATGTGGAGAGCGTGGAAATGAGATGACGCAGGTTCTGGAGGAATTTGGAGAGCTTGTGGATCCGAAATCAGGAAATCCTTTGATGGATAGAACTGCGCTGATTGCCAACACGTCCAACATGCCTGTGGCGGCCCGTGAGGCATCCATCTATACAGGACTTACGCTTGCGGAGTATTATCGTGATATGGGATATGATGTCGCTATTATGGCAGACTCTACGTCAAGATGGGCGGAAGCTCTCCGTGAACTTTCCGGTCGTCTGGAAGAAATGCCGGCAGAGGAAGGTTTCCCTGCATATCTGGCATCGAGGTTATCTGCGTTCTATGAGCGTGCCGGAATGATGCAGACATTAAACGGAGAGACAGGTTCCGTGTCAATCATTGGTGCGGTTTCCCCGCAGGGCGGAGATTTTTCCGAGCCTGTTACTCAGAATACGAAGCGTTTTGTGCGCTGTTTCTGGGGACTGGATAAGTCACTTGCATATGCGAGACATTTCCCGGCAATCCACTGGCTTACAAGTTACAGTGAGTATCTGAATGATCTGAGTGGATGGTATTCGGATAATGTATCTCCGAAGTTTTTGGATTACAGAAACCGTATGATGACAATCTTAAGTCAGGAAAATAATCTGATGGAAATTGTAAAGCTGATCGGCGGCGATGTGCTTCCGGATGATCAGAAACTGACATTGGAGATTGCGAAAGTAATCCGCCTCGGATTTTTACAGCAAAATGCGTTCCACAAAGATGATACATGTGTATCTCTGGAAAAGCAGTTTAAGATGATGGATATCATCCTTTACCTGTATAAAACTTGCCGTAAGCTTGTTGCCATGGGAATGCCCATGTCTGTATTAAAATCAGAAGGTATTTTTGAGAAGGTAATTGCGATCAAATACGATGTGCCGAATGACAATCTTCAGCTCCTTGACTTATACAAAGTGGATATTGATAATTTCTACAATAAGATCATAGAGAAAAATGCGTAAAGGAGGAAATTAATATGGCAATAGAATATCTTGGACTCAGTAATATTAATGGACCTCTTGTTGTGCTGGAAGGGGTACAGGAAGCATTTTACGATGAGATTGTTGAGTTTGTTGTAGAAGGTAATATAAAAAAGATGGGACGTATTGTCGAGCTTGATGAAGGGAAAGCCATTATTCAGGTATTTGAAGGAACAGAAAACATGTCCCTGAAAAATACACATACAAAGCTTAGCGGACACCCGATGGAAGTAGCGGTATCTGAAGATATGCTCGGACGTACTTTTAACGGTGTGGGTGTGCCTATTGACGGTCTTGGTCCGGTGAATGCGACTGAACTGCGAAACGTCAATGGACTTCCGCTGAATCCGGTCAAGAGAGAGTATCCGAGAAACTATATCCGTACAGGTATCTCTGCGATTGACGGGCTGACAACACTGATCCGTGGGCAGAAGCTTCCGATCTTTTCCGGCAATGGTCTGCCGCATGATCAGCTGGCAGCTCAGATTGTGAAGCAGGCATCTCTTGGAGATAATTCCGATGAGGAATTTGCCATTGTGTTCGGAGCCATGGGTGTCAAACACGACGTTGCAGAATTTTTCCAGAAGACTTTTGAAGAAAGCGGTGTATCGGATCATGTATGTATGTTTTTGAATCTGGCAAATGATCCGGTGGTTGAGCGACTAATCACGCCGAAGGTTGCACTGACAGTTGCAGAGTATCTGGCATTTGAGTGTAATATGCATATCCTTGTAATCCTGACAGATATGACATCCTTTGCAGAAGCAATGCGTGAAGTATCATCCTCCAAAGGTGAGATCCCTTCAAGAAAGGGTTATCCTGGATATCTTTACAGTGAACTTGCTACGATTTATGAGCGTGCCGGAATTGTAGAGGATTCCGGTGGTTCCGTAACGCAGCTACCGATTCTCACTATGCCAAATGATGATATTACCCATCCAATCCCAGACCTTACCGGTTATATTACAGAGGGACAGATCGTACTGGATCGTAATCTGCATGGACAGTCCATCTATCCTCCAATCAGCATCTTGCCTTCTCTGTCACGACTGATGAAAGATGGCATTGGAGCCGGTTATACGAGAGAGGATCATCAGAGCCTTGCAAATCAGCTGTTTTCCGCTTATGCAAAGGTAGGAGAAGCAAGAAACCTTGCATCTGTAATCGGTGAAGACGAATTATCACCATTGGATAAAAAATATTTGAAATTCGGCGAAGAGTTTGAAAAACGATACGTTGGTCAGGGACCGACAGAAAATCGTACCATAGAAGAAACACTGGATCTTGGATGGGAGCTTTTACATTTACTTCCGAGAGAAGAACTCGACCGAATCGATACGAAGCTTTTAGATATATACTATCCATGTGAAGAACCGCAGGGTGCGTAAGAAGCCTAATAAGCATGGAATGCTTATAAAAGGCTTCTTACATAGCCTGCTTCGACATGACTGAGCAGCTTTGCTGCGAGGTCCTGTCGAAAGAGTCGGAGACTCGAAGGTTCTTCACAAGAGAATGAAGAAGCCTAATAAGCATGGAATGCTTATAAAAGGCTTCTTACATAAGGAAAGGGAAGTTATACAAGTAACAGGGAGGTGCCGATATGGATCCACGGGAATTCCCGACAAAAGGTAATCTGATGCTGGCGAAGAATTCGCTTGCTCTTGCCCGTCAGGGTTATGAACTGATGGATAAGAAGCGGAACATTCTTCTGAAAGAATTGATGAGTCTGATTGATGAAGCCAAAGATATACAGGAGCAGATTGATACTACATTTACCCGTGCCTATGCCTGTCTTCAGCATGCCAATATTGATATGGGAATCAGCAAAGTACAGGAGCTTGCATTTACAGTACCAATTGAAGATTCCATAAAAATCCAGACAAGAAGTATTATGGGAACCGAGATTCCACATGTGAAATATGATGCTAAGCAAAATAACCTGACATATTCCTTCGGAACAACGAGAGAATCCATTGATATCGCCAGAGAGGCATTTCGCGAGGTGAAAGATCTGACAGTGAAGCTTTCTGAAGTGGAAAATTCCGCATATCGTCTGGCCGCTAATATCAAAAAGACTCAGAAAAGAGCAAATGCATTAAAAAATATCACCATTCCTATGTATACACAATTGGTCTACAACATCAATAATGCATTGGAAGAAAAGGAACGTGAAGAGTTCACAAGACTGAAAGTGATAAAGAGAATGCAAGGGAAATAATTGTAAAAAAATAATATAAAGTGATAGAAAAGCGTTAGACTTATAAAAGGTAAAAGGTTCTGCACAGTGAGGTGGAACCTTTTTTGTGGTAAATTTTATGGTGATTTTTGTGGGTGTTTAGGGAAGTCAGCCATAGATTGGAGAAATGCGGAAGGAGGCTGGCAAAAAGAGCAGGGAAGTCAGCCACTAAGTAAGAAATCACAAAAAGTGGATGGTAAAAATTGTTAAGAAGTCAGCCACAAATCGAGGAATTGCAGAAAGAGGCTACCAGATAGAGCTTAGAAGTCAGCCACGGAGAAAGAAAATAAAAATAGTGGCTGACGAAAAGTGTGTAGGAGTCAGCCACGAATTAAGAAAATAAAAATAGTGGCTGACGAAAAGAGCAGGGGATTCAGCCACGAATTAAGAAAATAAAAAATGTGGCTGACGAAAAGTGCGTAGGAGTCAGCCACAAATCGAGGAATTGTAAAAAGAGGCTGATGAAAAGTGCGTAGGAGTCAGCCACGGAGAAAGAAATTAACAAATGTGGCTGACGAAAAGAGCAGGGGATTCAGCCACGAATTAAGAAAATAAAAAATGTGGCTGACGAAAAGGGCATGGAAGTCGGCCATGAATTAAGAAAAGAAAAATAGTGGCTGACGAAAAGAGCAGGGAAGTCAGCCACGAATTAAGAAAATAAAAAATGTGGCTGACGAAAAGGGCAGGGAAGTCAGCCACAAATCCAGAAATTGCAGAAGGAGGCTGCCAGATAGAGCTTAGGAGTCGGCCACGAATTAAGAAAGGAAAAATAGTGGCTGACAAAAAAGCAGAAAAATCATACACTAGAGCGGAAGTAAGAGAGAAGTGTATGAAATGTTTAAAAGAAAAATATAAGGTACCTTGACAAATGCAAGTTAAAAGGATAAAATAAAGGTACCTAATAAAAATAAGGAAATAACAAAACGGAGAAATCAGACTATGTGGAAATATGTAAAACCTTATCTGCATTTTGCTATGATAGCTGCATTATTTATGGTTGGTGAGGTAATGATGGATCTAATCCAGCCTGGAATCATGAGTAGAATAGTGGATGATGGTGTACTTGGACTGAATAATGGAGGGGTTGGAAATTTAAAACTGATATGGACATTGGGAATCCAGATGATTGGGCTCGTTCTGTTTGGCGGCTTTTGCGGATCCATGAATAATATATTTGTGCATTTATCCGGACAAAGCATTGGAAATGAGATTCGCAAAGATTGTTTCCGGAAAATCATGGATTTTTCTTTTTGTCAAATAGACAGATTCGGAACCGGTTCCCTTGTGACAAGGGTAACCAATGATATTACACAGGTTCAAAATTTTATTTCGCAGTTTGTACGGGGAATGATCCGTACCTCTCTTTTGATGTGTGGAAGTATTTTTTTATGTTTCGGCTGAACAGGGAGTTTGGAATAATCGTTCTTTGTGCATTTCCATTTATTGTGGGATGCCTGATTTTTTGTCTTCTCAAAGCGAATCCTTTGTTTTCCAAACTGCAGGCAGAGCTTGACACCATCAACAGCATTATGCAGGAAGATGTGCTGGGCATCCGCATCATTAAAGCCTGTGTGAGGGAAATATACGAAAAGGTACGTTTTGGAAAGGCAAATGATGAACTGATCAAGACGCAGCTTCATGTACTTGTAATTTTTGCTTTTATGAATCCGGTTATAAACGGACTGATGTATATTGTTGTTGCAGTTATTTTACTGGCAGGCTCTTATGAAGTTAATGCCGGCAATACAACACCGGGAATTATTATGGCATCGATTACTTATACCACCCAGCTTCTTCATGGGATTTTAATGCTTGTTATGCTGTTTCAGAATATTTCCAGAGGATTTGCATCGTGGAAACGTGTCAGGGAAATTCTTCTTAGTGAACCGGAATTAAAAGATGGCACTTTTGATGGTGAGACAAAACTGAAAGGAGAAGTAGAATTTTGCAATGTTTCTTTTTCTTATCCCGGGACAAATCGAAAAGTGCTGAAGAATATTAATCTGACCATTCATAAGGGTGAGACAGTTGCAATTATGGGAGCAACCGGATGCGGAAAAACAACGCTTGTAAATTTGATTCCACGTTTTTATGACGTTGAGGAAGGAACTGTATTTGTAGATGGAATAGACGTGCGGGAATATAGGCAAAAAGATCTGCGGGAAAAGATTGCTATTGTGCTGCAAAAGAGTGAATTGTTTACAGAATCTATAGCTGAAAATATTGCATGGGGCGCGTCGGCGATGAAAGAAGAAGATATAAAGGTGGCTGCTTTCATTGCTCAGGCGGATGATTTTATTTCTTCCGCATCTGAAGGATATGAAACTATGGTAGCGGAACGTGGCATGAGTTTATCCGGAGGGCAGAAACAGAGAATTTCTATTGCAAGGGCCGTTGCAAAAAAGGCAGAAATATTGATCTTTGATGATTCTACCAGCGCTCTTGATCTGAAAACGGAAGCAAATTTATATCAGGCTCTGAAAAAATTGAACCCTGAAAGTACAAAAATTATTGTTGCCCAGAGAATTGCATCTGTCAGCCAGGCTGACAGGACCATCGTGTTGTCTGACGGGCAGATAGAGGCTTCAGGAACACATGAGGAATTGCTTCATATGTGTCCTCTCTACAGAGATATTTATCAGTCCCAGATCGGAAAGGCAGGTGAGAGTCTTGGACGAATCTAAAAAAGAAAAACTGGAGTTGAGAAATATACCGGGAATGCGCTCAAGAGAACGATTTGTGGAGGTTCAGCATGCACAAAATGCAAGGATGACTCCGAAGCGGATCATGGTTTATTTTACCTATGAAAAGGGAATGGTCTTTTGTATGCTGGCAACTGTCATTTTCGGTACATTATGCGGTGTCTATGCACCCAGTCTTCAGAGTAAA
>JBJENM010000161.1:18469-26629 GCA_051880175.1 Agathobacter sp.
AACTGTCATTTTCGGTACATTATGCGGTGTCTATGCACCCAGTCTTCAGAGTAAAGCGATTGATATTATTGCGGGAACAGAGACGGGAAGTTTGGGAAAAACACTTATCTTTATGCTTGCCGCTTATCTGCTTTACAGTGGCAGTCAGCTTCTCCAGGGACTTTTTAGTGCAAAATTAAGCCAGCGTATTGTAAAGAAAATGCGTGAAGAACTGTTTGCAAAAATCATAGATCTTCCGGTTGCTTACCTTGACACTCATTCGCATGGAGATGTCATGAGCCGTATGACCAATGATGTGGAGAATATTTCCACCACAATTTCGCAATCACTCCCTTCCATGTTTTCGGGGGTTCTGACCATTGCGGGAACTGCTGCGATTATGCTGTGGTATTGTTGGCAGCTTGCTCTTCTTAGTTTTGTAACGGTGATTCTTACCATTCTGGCTACCAAGGTCCTTTCGGGAAAAGTACGCAAATTTTCGCGGAAACGGCAGATGTTTTTAGGTCAGCTAAATGGCACAGTGGAAGAAATGATATCCGGTTACCGGACCGTTGTAGCGTATAACCATCAGGAAATGACAACAGAAGATTTTATTCGCACATCTGATGAGCTTACAAAGGCAGGAATTAAAACTGACGCTTTTAGTGGCGTCATGGGACCAATCATGAATTGTATCGGAAATATTGGCTTTGTTATTATTGCAGCCTTTGGCGGGTATTTTGCAATTCATGGATTGATTTCTGTGGGAGTTATTTCTGCATTTATCATTTATGCAAAGCAGTTTAGCCGTCCTATTAATGAGCTGGCCCAGATATTTGGACAGCTGCAGACAGCTATTGCAGGCGCAGAGCGTGTATTTATCGTTTTGGATGAAGAGAATGAAGATAAATCGGGAGAGCACCTTGCAGGAGAAAAGGCAAGTATTACATTTCGGGATGTACAGTTTTCATATGTTCCGGGATGTCCGGTTATTAGAAACTTTAATCTGACTGTAAAGCCTGGTCAGAAAATAGCTCTTGTAGGAGCTACAGGAAGTGGAAAAACAACAATAGCAAATCTTCTGATGCGTTTTTATGATATTGACCAGGGAGAAATACTGATAAATGGGCAGAATATCCGTGAGATATCCAGAGAAAGCCTGCGGCATAATGTAGCGATTGTTTTACAGGATACCGTCCTGTTTGGAGGAACGATACGGGATAATCTGAAATATGGAAATGAAAAGGCAGATGAAGAACAGCTTGAAAAAGCAGTGGAAATGAGTCACTGTAAGGAAATGATTCAGATGCTGCCTCAAGGATACGATACCCTACTGACGGGTTCCGGTGAGAATATCAGTCAAGGACAACGCCAGCTCCTTGCCATAGCGCGTGCTTTTGTTGCTGATCCGGAAATATTGATACTGGATGAAGCAACTTCCAATGTAGATACCCGGACAGAAAAGGCGGTTCAGGATGCCATGCAGTTCGTCATGCAGAATCGGACCAGCATCATCATTGCACACAGGCTGTCTACGATTCAAAATGCAGACCGGATCATTGTGATGGATCATGGAGAAATAGTAGAAAGCGGAAACCATAATGAACTGCTTTCAAAAAAGGGTAAATACTATGACTTGTACATGACACAGTATGCAGGATTTGCAACATAAAATAAAATATCTTCCCGTTTGGCGTGACTGGATAAATCAGTTCATTGCCTGGCGGGAAGATATTAATTTTGACCGAAAGAGCAGCTTTGGCTACTTATTTCATAATTTCTTTCAACAGATGTACCCGGTTAAAAGGAAATGAAAAATAATATCCATCTGCAAAATCTTTCGTATAATCAATGATTTCTCTTGCAATTTCGATACCAACTGCCTCGCCTTCCTCTCTTGAACCATTTTCAGGATAACGTGCAATGATTTCGTCGGTAACAGATACACCGGCGATTTCGTTTTTCATAAACAGTGCATTTTTACGGCTGATTAACGGCATGATTCCGCACAGAATCCTTGCGCCGGTTTCTTCTTTTATGTAGCGGACGCGGTCAGCATCTTCTTTTGAAAAAACAGGCTGAGTCAGGAAAAATAAAGCTCCGTTCTCAAGTTTTCGTTTTACTCTTTTTATCTCAATTTCCAGATTACGTCGCCCCTGATTGATTGCACCACCGTAAGCCATAGGGGCATCGGCGAAAGCTTCTTCATTCATATCTTTTGCAATCTTCATTAATCCGACAGAGTCAAAGTTAAAAACAGATTTGATGGTCTGTCTTGCCAGAGAAGGAATCGGATCTCCGGTGATGATCAGAAAATTGTGAATATCGTTAATATACGCGCCAAGAAACAGGGAACGCATGGCAATTGCATTTTTGTCACGACAGCATATATGTGGCATTACACACATGCCGGTTGCCCGTCTGATCTTTTCTGCCATCAGTACAGAGTCAATCCGGGTGCGTCCGGAAGGAGAATCCGGAAAAGTCAGAACGTCTACATCTTCATTTTGAAGAAAATGAGCAGCCTCCAGAAGCTTTTCATCATTGGCAGAGACTGGCGGGGCAAGCTCCACGGCAATTAGTTTTTTGTCTTTTAAAGTACCATCTTCATTGTAGAAAAATCCAAGATTCTTTTTTTGTTTTTCGATTTTACTGTGTTGAAGAGCATGTTTTGTTTTCGGAGACTGGTTAATATTTAATGAAGTAGTAATCGCTTTTATAAATGAAGGGTTTGTACCACAGCAGCCTCCAAGAATGTCAACTCCATAATCAGATAAATCAGAAATCTTCTCTGCAAAATAGCTGCAATTGTCATCAAAGATCATCTGTCGGCTTCGGATTCGTTTCGGGTATCCGGCATTGGGAAGTGCAATCAGATATTTGTCTGTATTCAGGTTTGCTTTTTCATAAATCTGAGTCATATGGCCGGGACCGACACCGCAGTTTAGTCCGATTGCATCAATCTCAGGTATAGAGGAGGCATCTTCGAGCAGTTTTTTTGCACTCAATCCGGAATTGCTGTAACCAAATTGGTCAACACAGAACTGGACCATAATAAAAAGGGAATATTCCTTTTTGATACGTTTAATGGCAGGAAGTATGTGCTCCATATCCGGAAATGTCTCAAAGGTCAGTATGGAAATGCCTTGCCCGGCAAAATATTTTGCAATCTGATAGTACTCTTCAGCCAGAGTATCGGTCTCGGAGTTTTTTGGAGAATTGTCCGGAATGGGACCAATGTCTCCGGCAATAAAGACATCTTTTCCGGCTGCAGCTTCTTTGGCAAGCTTTACGCCGGCACAGAGATTGGTTTCTACTGTATCCCAGTCAGAAGACAGAAGAGCGGTATTCGAAGCAAATGTATTTGTGCGGATGAGACTGGCACCGGCATCTATGTAAGAACGATGAATATTACTGACGCGCTCCGGATGGGTGATGTTTGCAGCCTCCGGCATTTCGTCGGTCTGATATTTTCCGGCATAGTAGGTGCCAAAGGAACCATCTGTAATCAGTTTCTTGTGCTGTAAATATTCTTGTATATTCATGAAAGCCTCTCTATTTTTATAAAGATTTTGATTTCTCTGCAGCTTTGTTGATGCAGTCGATCACTGCACCTCTCATGCCGCCTTTTTCCAGAGCTTCACAGCCCTCAATGGTAGTTCCGCCCGGAGAAGTTACCATATCTTTGATCTCTCCCGGATGAAGTTCTTTCTCGAGAATCATCTTTGCGGTTCCGAGAGCAGTCTGTGCGGCAAGGCGGTATGCGGTCTTTCTTGGAAGCCCCTGTTTTACGCCTCCGTCGGCCATTGCTTCAATAAACATCGCAACGAAAGCAGGTCCACCACCGTTTAATGCACATGCGGCATCAATCAGATGCTCTGGTACCATTTCAATAATACCGATCGTACTATAGATAGATTTTGCAATCTCTAATTCTTCTTCTGTAAAATCATTGTCTGAACAGATGGCAAAAGCACCTTCAAATACCATTGCCGGTGTGTTTGGAAGAAGACGTAAGATTCTTGGTACACCGTCAATCATATCCCGCAGACGTTCTACAGTTACTCCGGCGACAATAGACATCATGGCTTTTTTGTCCAGTGCCTTTTTACACATGGAAAGAGCTTCTTTGGCATTTTGCGGTTTTACTGCAAGAAGGATAATGTCAGATTTTTTGCATACATCTTCATCGTCTTCTGCGAGGTTTACACCCCAGCTTTCAGCTTTTTCCATCATTGCCGGATTAATGTCGTAGACATAAGCGTTTTCTTTTGGAAGGACGCCGCTTTCAAGAGCTCCGTAAAGGATTGCCCCGCCCATATTACCACATCCGATAATACCGATTTTTTTTGTTACCATAATCATTCCTCCTGTCTAAAGTTGTGATGAAATTTATCCTATATGATATTTAACAGATCATATAAAGTACGTATATCTATTCATGAGTCCGGTGAAATTCCCATGCTTTCTCTATGGCACCGGGAGTTTCCATTAATAGTTTGGTTCCCTCTGCCATGCATCTGGCTGCGTAAAGCATACCTTTTTGTCCGATACTCATGCCGGCCTGTTTTGCGGCTGCCCAATGATGAAGTGGGGTTCCTTTACACATGGTAGCGGCGCTGAGTGTTATGAGTGGTACGGTATGACTGACTTCAGAAGCATCTGTACCAATGGAAATCGGAACCGGTGCATCCTCTAATGGTTCCAATCCGGAAAAATATTCTCCGTTATTTATAAAATTTGCTTCTTTTGAAATCTCCTCTGCAAAGTGAAGCTCTTCCGAGGTATATTCCGGTGTGGGAATGCGTGTCATAGCATCGTAATAAAGTTCTGCAAGAACACGGTTTACCTTCATCTCTTTGCAACATTTTACGAGTTCGATATCTACCGTTGTTCCTGTCATCAGAGCAGCGCCTTTTGCACAGTCATCTACCCGTTTGCTTGCGTCTTCTGTGCGTGAACGTTTGCTGGAACGGATAAAATAGTTGGTTTTTGCAAAATCAGGAACTACATTTGCCGGAAGACCATTGTCAATATAGGCATAATGCATTCGGACATCTCCCGGAACATGTTCCCTTAAATAATTAACACCGATATTCATAAGTTCTGCTGCATCAAGTGCGCTCCGTCCGTCTTCCGGTGATTTGGAGGCATGGGCACTGATGCCGTGGAAAGTATAATTTTTGATATCCTGAGCCTGCCAGATGTCATTGCTGACGCGGTTGCGGTCGAATGGATGCCACATGACAGCAACGTCCAGATCGTCAAAAACCCCCTGCTTATCCATGACGATTTTTCCGGACATGATCTCTTCCGCAGGACATCCATATACCCGGATTGTACCGGAAGCATGGGTATTTTCCATATCCGCTTTCAGAGCACAGGCAGCAGCGCAGACGGCGGTTCCCAAAAGATTGTGCCCGCAGGCGTGTCCGATTTCAGCCAGAGCGTCATATTCAGCCAGAAAGCCCAGAATCGGTTTGCCGCTTCCCCATTGTGCAGTAAAAGCCGTGTCGATACCAGCTGTCTTTTCGCTGATTTCAAAGCCGTTAGATTCCAGATAATTGGAAAGACATTTGGAAGAAAGCACTTCTTCGTAAGCCAGTTCCGGGTGATTGAAAATGTAGTCTGCGGTTTCGATTAATTCAGCTTCATGAGTGTTGATCCACTCAGCGATAATATTTTTTGATGTATGTTGTAAATTACTGGTGTTTGCTGTGTTCATAGTTATGTAAGTCCTTTTTTAAAATTCTGATACGTCAATGGTATCAAGCACTGCGAGGTATTCTTCGCCAAATGTATTTTTATAATCTTCTAACGCGAGGGCTACAATTTTCTCACCATCTGAACCAAAAGTATCAATCAAAGTTTTGCTGATGGTATATTTTAAATGTGCGGTATGAAAATTAAAATCTCTCATGCAGGAAGTCCCAAGTTCTTTTTTCTTTTCGGCAAGAGCTGTGACTTCTTCAGAAGACAGAGGGTATCCCCAGTCAAATTCACATCGATCCCCACCCCAGCTTAGAGAAGTGGAGGTAGGAGTACAGACAAAATCTGAGCGGAATCCCTGATAGACAGCATTGTCCACATTGACACAATAATATTTTCCATATTCTGTAATGTTATGTTTTTTCCATGCATCACACCATGCACATTTGGAAATATAAGTCTGGAGCGTTGGTTCTGTGCGAAGCTGGCCGAACTCCATTTGTCCGTCATAGTCAGGTTTCCACTCTCCGTAAGCCTGATTTGTCATCGTTGTCAATTCATCTCCATGTGCCAGTGCATTTGCCGCCATCCGTGTGCCACGTTCTTTTCCGTATGTAGTCATACCGGATAAAATAGCATCCTTGCCAGCATCACCCTTGAGTTCGATTGCGTGTTTGGCAAGGAAGGCAAACATCATGGCATGATGTTCTATTTTGCAAGTTACATTAGACATAATATATCGCTCCTTTCAGGGTGCTTTTTAGTATTTCAGAAGTAGTATACAACGTTTTTTGAATAAATGCATTAATGAAGAAAAAATTAGTAAAATTCAAAAAAATAATGTAAAAAAAGCTTGCATTTTTCTAAATGGTATTATATAATAACTCTTGCGTCAAAGAGAGATGCAATTTAATAGTTGCGCGATTAGCTCAGCTGGTAGAGCACCTGACTCTTAATCAGGGTGTCCAGGGTTCGAACCCCTGATCGCGCATTTGAATCACTGTTTTTGGAGTATGGCTCCGGGGACGGTGGTTTTTTTGTGCATTTCTTTGCATACAGCGTCGGGAACTATTATGGGTAGGAGATTATTAAAAAATCGACTATGCAGCAAATAGATTATTTTTGGGAAAACCAGTGTGTAGTTTTGTTTGCAATTTTTACCAGAGTTAACATGACTGGAACTTCTGTTAATACGCCTACTGTTGTTGCAAGTGCGGCGGGACTGGTTGTGCCGAACAATGCAACAGCAACAGCAACAGCCAATTCAAAGAAATTGGATGCTCCAATCATTCCGGCCGGAGATGCTATATTATGTGGCAGTTTTAGTAACTTGCATGTACCATAGGCAATAAAGAAAATGAAAAATGTCTGTAAGATCAGTGGCATTGCAATCAGCACGATATGCAATGGGTTTTCAAGAATCACTTCGCTCTGACTCATAAAAATCAATATGAGTGTGAGTAATAATCCAATGGTTGTTGCTGAATCGAATTTGTGGATAAATACATTTTCAAAATAGTCTGAACCTTTGTTTTTGGTTATCAATATCCGAGTGAGGATACCTCCAGCCAGTGGAATAACTACAAATAACACAACACTGAGGATTAACGTATCAAAAGGAACTGTTACGTTTGAGACACCTAATAAGAATTTTACAATAGGAACAAAAGCGATCAAAATAATCAGATCATTTGTTGCCACCTGGACGACTGTGTAAGCCGGATTTCCATGTGTCAATGTACTCCATACAAAGACCATAGCAGTGCAAGGTGCTGCTCCGAGCAAAACTGCTCCTGCCAGATACTCGGTTGCCAGTTCTGGTGTGATAAATCCTTTAAAAATTATAAAAAAGAACAAAGATGCAAATCCATACATGGTAAATGGTTTAATCAGCCAGTTTACAATCCATGTGACAAATAGACCTTTTGGATTTTTACCGACATTTTGTATACTCTGAAAATCTACTTTCAGCATCATTGGATAGATCATAACCCAGATAAGTATAGCCATTGGGATAGAAATCCGGGCATATTCAAATTTGTTCAAAAGTGCCGGAAGTGCAGGAGCAAAATGTGCTAGCAGGACACCTGCGACCATGCAAAGAAATACCCACACTGTCAGGTATCGTTGGAAAAAATTAATACCTGTATTTTTTTCTTCTTTTATCATGATTTTATACCTCCTCATCCTGCAATTGATTTTTCAGTGCAAGGACTTTTTCTTTAATTTCCTGAATTGTTTTAAGAAAGATTTCATCTGATTCTCCTGTAGGGTCAGGTAAGCCCCAATTATCATCAAAAGATTTACCAATATAAGGGCATCCCACATCACATCCCATTGAAATGGCAATATCTGGTTCAGGAATCGTGTCAAATGTTTTGCTTCCGGCTGAATAACTCTCAAACACGTCCGATGCGAGTAATTTGCCAAGGCATTCTGCAATTTGGCTTCGGCATGAATTATGAACGCATA
>JBJENM010000162.1:0-82531 GCA_051880175.1 Agathobacter sp.
CAAATATTTTGGCTGCCTGACCTTTATTGAATTGTGAAATTGGAACAAGACTTTGTAAAAGATTTGCTGCAATTGCCATAGTAAACACCTCCGTAGCTTAATTCTACATATATTATATGCAGTATAAGTCAAAAAATCAACATGGATAGTGGATTATTTTCCATTATATTTTCATTACAATTTATTGTCTTTATCCCCGATTGTCGAGCGTAATTTCTTTTTACCTCACCGTAATGTGAATTTTTAAATTCCAGTTTTTTTACCTCACTATCATAGGAGTGCTATCAGTGATAGCACCAGCATGTGTACTGGATAAAAGGCGTAAAATCCGGTTTGGATGATTTTGTTATGTGGTCCCTGTTTCCCCTTGTACAGCCAGATTGGAGCGAGTGCCAAACATGCCATTGACTGTTGTACAATAAATCTTTCGTGCCCAAAGATTTGTACTGGAACGGACAGGCCTCCAATTAACATCCCATTAATCCAGTACAGCCCAACAAATTGTCCCAAAAGACACCACCATTTTCTTCCACGAAACAGGTAGAAAACCAGTATCATCCATATTCCATATCCAAAATAGTCTACCATTGTAACGAACCCAAGTATATAGCCTACTACTGCTGAAAGCAAAAAAACAATAAGTGTAAGTATTTTTTTTCCTTTTTGGCGCACCTTTTCGATGAGAGTAATACATAAAAGTCCCAGCAGGAATGTCCACAGTACATTTTGGTGGAAGGGATAAAACGGACTTCCTGCGTACATCAGATTAAATGGCAGCTCGGAGAGAACCGCCCAGAAAAACAGCCGTCCCAAATACCTTTTTAAATTGTGGGTGTAAAAATAGCCCTCCACCAGCATAAAGGCAAAGATCGGATAAGCAATCCTCCCAACCCATGTAAGCCATGCGTATTGGGAAAGGATAGTCGCCCAAAGATGGTCACACAGCATAAGAAGCATTGCAATGATATGAAGTGTAAAGGAACTGATTCCTCGAAAAGCTCTTCCGCTTTGTTCAAATGATTGTTTTTTATAAAATAAATGATTGCACTTCATGATAAATATTTTCTCCTTGAACTATTGCCATATCCTATACCACTTATACCCAATATAAAAAAACGTTTCTCTTGCAACAAAAGGGATTTTGGTTTTCATGCTTTTGTACGCACTGGTTCCGGTCGGTGATGAATACGCATCTATTCCCGCATCCTTTGCCAGCAACATTGCTCTTTTCATATGAAGCGGATCACTTACGATTAACGCATCCTGATATCCGCATTCATCCATTATCCTTTTTGCATTTTCTAAATTTTCCTGCGTAATTGTAGATTTGTCTTCTTCCAAAATCACATCATCCGGTACTCCCACAGACACTAAATACTTCCTTGCCATAGATGCATCCGACATCGTATTGCCTTTGCCCACGCCGCCTGTAACAATTATTTTAGCAACGTCACTATTTTGATATAGCTCCACCGCATGATTCAATCTTTGTTTATATACTTCTGAAACTCCATTGTCATTAGCTGCTGCACCTAATACGATAGCAACATCACATTTCCTGTCTTCATAGACATGACTGTATTTGCAAATCGAAATTACAGAATACGAAATGTAAACAAGTACTACGAAAATAAATAGTATCAACCATGAAGATTTACGTTTTATCATTCTTCGCATAATCACACCTGCTACTTTTCACCAAAACGGAAATTGCCATTTCACTCCATTTGCCTTCACACTTTTGTCAGGTTTTGAAAGGCAAATTTTTCTACGCACCTAATTTCCCTTGAAAAATCCTACTTAAAATGGCAGATTGTATGGTTTCGAGGGCTCCATTTTGCTGTGTGCCTAGAAATCCTTCATTTCTTAGGTGCAGGCAAAAAGTCACCTCTTAAAACCTTACAATCTGCCATTTGCTTTCGTTAGAATCTATTTCAACATAGAAAGAATGGAGGTTCCGATTGCATGCTCCGGCATTTTTACGTTGAAATTGTCTGCGATTGTCGCTCCGATTACCGCGAAGGTATCCTGTTCCGGCAGTTCTCCCGAACCTGTAAAGGATGGTGAATATGCCACAAAGGGAACCTTTTCTCTTGTATGGTCTGTTCCGGTATAGGTCGGATCGTTTCCGTGGTCTGCCGTTAAGATGACAAGATCATCCTCTCTCATAACGCCTAAAAATTCTCCCAGCTTTACGTCGAACTTTTCGATTTCTTCGCCATATCCTATCGGATTTCTGCGGTGTCCCCAAAGTGCATCGAAATCTACAAGATTGGTAAAGCAAAGTCCCTTAAAATCACTTTTTGCAATATCGATGGTCTGCTCCATTCCATGCACGCTGCTATCGGAATGATTGCTCTTTGTGATTCCTTCTCCAACAAAAATGTCATTGATCTTACCGACAGAAATCACATCATATCCCGCATCCTTCAGTTCATTTAGCACCGTTCTTCCCGTGGGCTTAAGGGCATAATCATGGCGATTGCTAGTGCGCTTGAACTCGCCCTTTTTCTTTCCAACATATGGTCTTGCAATCACACGCCCCACACGCCACTCATCTTTTAAGGTAAGCTCTCTTGCGATCTCACAATAGTGGTACAGCGTATCCAGTCCCATAGTTTCTTCATTTCCGCAAATCTGCAGTACCGAATCGGCGGAGGTATAGACAATGAGCTTTCCCTCATTGATTTCCTGCTCTCCAAGCTCCTCCAAAATTGCGGTTCCGCTGGCGGACTTATTTCCAATGATTTCTCTTCCACAGCGTTTTTCCAATTCCTCGATCAGTTCCTTTGGAAAACCGGTTTCCGTGAAGGTAATAAAAGGCTTTGTGGTATGGATTCCCATCATCTCCCAATGTCCGGTCATGGTATCCTTGCCATTGCTGGCTTCTTTCATTGACATATAATAGCCCAGCGGATGCTCCACCGGAGCCACCTTGGAAAGTTTTTTTAAATTTGCAAGTCCGAGCTTCTGAAAATTTGGAATCTGAAAATGCTCCACTGCATCACAGATATGCCCTAAGGTATCTACCCCGATATCACCAAATTTTTTCGCATCCGGCATTGCCCCAATTCCCATGGAATCCAGAACAATCACAAATACACGATTAAATTTTGCCATAATTTTTCCCCCAGAAATGCCAAATAGTTTTATTGCATTGCTTTTACGATTTTTACGATACGGCTTGTACCAAGTCGATTTGCCCCAAGCTCCATAAATTTTTCTGCATCCGCAATGGAAGAAATTCCACCGGCAGCTTTCATTTTTACATTTGGTCCCACATGCTTTGCAAAAAGTGCAATGTCATCAAAGGTTGCTCCAGCGGTTGAGAATCCGGTAGATGTCTTTATATACTCTGCTCCGGATTCTGTCACGATCTCACACATCTTGATTTTTTCCTCCTCCGTCAGAAGGCAGGTCTCGATAATGACCTTAAGAAGCTTTCCGCCACAGGCTTCCTTGATCTGCTTGATTTCATCCAGCACATAATCATAATTCTTAGCCTTTAACATTCCCACATTGATTACCATATCAATTTCTTCTGCGCCGTTTGCAACCGCATCCTTCGTTTCAAAAACCTTTGTGGCTGTGGTGCAGTTTCCGTTCGGGAATCCGATTACCGTGCAGACCTTCATGGCATCCCCCATATACTCATGGGCCTGCTTTACATAGCACGGCGGAATGCAGACCGATGCAGTCTGATATTTGATTGCATCATCACAGATTGCCTTAATCTCATCCCAGGTTGCCGTCTGCAACAGCAATGTATGATCACAAATCGCTAAAATATTTTTTACATCCATATTCTTTTCCTCTTTTCTTGTCAATTTTATAGCTTCTCAAGCACAACCTATTTGCAATTTTTTCAAATTTACGCTTCCAAAGAAATTTTGCTATTCCATCAGAACGTTTAAAAAGCGTCGGCACTTAATGAGCAATTTATTGCGAATTTAGTACCGCTACGCTTTTTACAAGCGCGAGCGGGTTCTGAATGGACTATGCAAATTTCTTTAAAAATATAAATTTGCTACAAAAGCTTCGGTTTTGGAAGTCCCAAATCTCCCGGCCCAAATCCCATCGGTATTACTTCATTTAACTTATAAGTCTCATATTCATTTTCACTTACCCCAAGTATGACCTCGAATTTTTCATAGTCGCAAAATTCCATCATTACCTGACGGCACACTCCGCAGGGCGGACATATTCCTTTCGGGGCCTGTCCCTGTGGTCCACCTACGATTGCAATAGCCGCGAAATTCCGCTCCCCTTCGCTTACCGCTTTAAAAAAGGCGGTCCGCTCTGCGCAGTTTGTTGGCGTGTAGGATGCGTTCTCAATATTGCAGCCGGTGTACACCTTTCCCGCCTTTGTCAAAAGAGCTGCCCCGACGGTCCAATGGGAATATGGTGTGTATGCCATTTCCCTTGCTTTTAGTGCAAGCTTTACCAATTCACTTTTTTCCATTTATGAACCCCTATTCCTATGTATTATTTTCCTTCTCTGTCCTGTTTGATCAATTCACGTATTGCCTCCACAGCCGTCACGATTGCAAGCTCCGTGTCATGAACCTGTGGATTCGGAAGTCCAAGCTTTGCCCGTTCCTGGTTTGCAACTACCAGAAAGCAGGAACCGACTCTGACCCGTAGGAAAGAGCCTGCAATAAAAAGTGCGGCTGACTCCATTTCCGATGCAAGACAGCCCATTCTCTTCCAGGCCTCCCACTTATTCTGCAATTCATAGCTTACCGGCATAATTTCCGGCTCATGCTGTCCGAAAAAAGAATCCTTGCATTGAACCACTCCCACATGATGTGTGATTCCTCTGCTCTTTGCTGCATGAATCAGCGCATTCATAACCTCCACATTTGGTACTGCCGGATATTCAATCGGAGCAAATTCCCTGCTGGTTCCCTCCATACGGACTGCGCCATTTGCAATCACAATATCTCCGCCCACAATGTTCTCCTGCATTCCGCCACAGGTACCTACACGGATGAAGGTATCCGCTCCGCATTTTGCAAGCTCATCAATTGCGATGGAGGCAGATGGACCTCCGATTCCGGTTGACGTTACACTTACCTTTTCTCCATCGATGGTTCCTGTATAGGTCACATATTCACGGCTGTCTGCCATAAGAACCGGATTTTCAAAGTGCTGTGCGATTTTTTCGCAGCGTTTTGGGTCTCCGGGCAAAATCACATATCTTCCGATATCCTCCGGACCTACGCCGGTATGATACTGTTTTCCAGATCCTTCTGCATAATCTACCATACGTTCCCCTCTCTTCTTCTGATGTCAAAAATCCGCTATCAAAATAGCCTTTTGTAGATAAATAATTTTACCATAATTCCAGTATTTTGTCTCTATTTTTTATTCTTTTCCATGCAGAACCCGGTCCAGAATATCTGCCAGTGGTTCCATGGCATTTTTTGCTTCCTCAAAGGTATTATTCTGCGCTCCAACCTCCACCAATAGGGACTTTGGACAATAATGCATATTATAGCGGTACCCTTTCAGATAAATCTGTCTGGTAAAATCCGGATAGTATTCAGCGGCAGTAAGCTGCAGCTGGAAGGAAAGAGCCAGATTATCCTCCAGATAAGGGTTTGGCAGATTGATCAAATCTCCTTTTGCAGTGGTGTAGGAAAGTCCGTTAAAAAACATAATTTTTGCCGTTGGCTTTCCATTGATATCCGTAACCAGATGTGTGGATTCGTTCACGCTGTCCCTATGTAAATCGATAACCACCTGAATGGATGGATAATCGGCTAAAATCTGTTCCAGAGCCGGTGCCGCATTAGAATATGCATGGTCCCGGTCTCCAACATCATATTCTCCCGTATGATGCAGCACTTTAAATCCGTATTTTTCTGTTAAAATCTGAGTAAGATACTCTCCTACTGCAATTACCGATGTATTGGCATCGCCCTCTGTGGAATCGATATAACACTCCTGGGAATGGGTGTGATAGATCAATATCTGCGGTCCGTCACTATCCGTTTCCTCTATCGTCATATCCTTTCCCAAGAGCTTATCCACATTCAAAAGTTCGCTCCCAGCCGTCGTGCTGCTGTCAATAATATAAAAATTCTGACGTAAATAATCATAGTCATGCAGTTTCTCCCGATTCACTATGACCTGTTTCTCCCGAAGTGCCAAATCCATTTGGGCCGCTGCAAGGGCAGCAGCCTCTTGTTCTGCCGCCCTTGCCTCTGCTTCCGCTGCTGCCTCCTGTTCTGCTACCATTTCTTCCAGATAGGTACTGTTTTCCGCAATAAGTCCGCCCATCTGTTCATTTTCCACAATTGCAAGATTCTCATAATCCACCTCGGCATACTCTTCCGGGTCATCCTCCCACACCATATCTTCATAGTAAGAAAAAGCGGGAATGAATATTTCAATTACCTTTTGATAGAATCCTTCTGAAAAACTACGCTTTGCTACTTTTACAAATTCGCCGCCACATCGATAACAGAATCCAACTATCACAATTGCACTTACTGCCACGATAAGCCCAAGCTGTTTTCGCATACAAACACCACCTTTATGTGTAAACACACATAACTATTTTATGTTTGTATCTACATCCTTATTCCCAAGCAGTGCGATATTGATTCCTTCCGATATTAAAAAACTGAGGCGTTTGATGGAATCATCAATATCCTTTGGCGTAACAAACATCCCATTCAATTGCGGTGACAACAGCTCCCTGGCAAGCTCCTGACGCTCCTTTTCATCCAGCTTTTCTATATTAGAAATGGACATTGCCTCCACCAGAGAACTCATGGCGTCAGAAACAATCGTTGCCGCATCTACAACCGTCGGTACTCCCAACGAAATTACCGGTACTCCGACACTTTTTTCGTTCAGCGCGTTACGATGATTTCCGACTCCGCTTCCCGGAGTAATTCCTGTGTCGGTAAGCTGGATTGTCCTTCCCAGTCGTTTTGCATTTCTGGCGGCAAGCGCATCTACCGTTATGACAACATCAGGGCCGGTTTCCTTTACCACTCCCCGGACGATTTCCAGGCACTCCATTCCGGTCTGCGCCATCACGCCCGGAACAATTCCGCTGATTTTACTGATTTTTTCATCTCCGAATGCATATTTTCCGTATTCCTTTATGATGTGTCTGGTAATGAACATATTATCAATCACACGGGGACCTAAAGCATCCGGTGTCACTTCGCGGTTCCCAAGTCCTACAAGGAGTATTGACATCTTTTCCAGGCCCGATTCATCCTCGGATGCCTTTTTTTGCCGTTTTTTATCGGTCTGCACATGTTTTCCGATTTTTTCCAGTTTTTTTATAATGAGATCCCGCAAAATATCCGCCAGCTCTAAGGAGATTTCACGGTGTCCGCTCTCATCATCCTCCACCATTTCCGGAGCTTCGATGGTAATATAATGCCCCCGTGGCCTTCCCATATTTTTTGCCGCATTTTCGGTTAAAATAATCAGGGTGCTGACTGTAATTCCATTTCCGCGGTCTTCCTGATAAAAATCGACACCCTTTAATTCTCCCTCATCCTTCTGGATTTTTTCTTGTGTTTCTAAGGCCAGATCGGTCCGGATCGGGTATTCTTCTACTCTCATGGCAATGCCCTCCAAAAGATTTTTTGTATAATGCTATTTTTCCTATAAAAATAAAAATTATGTATTGACAAACATGTACCGCTTGGAATATTATACTTTAGTGTGTTTCTGTCAAAACGTCCGTGTCCGGCTTTGATAGAAGACTTTATGAAGATTATGGAATAAAGAAATTTACAATTGGAGGTGCACGAATTTGGCTAACATTAAATCTGCTAAGAAAAGAATTTTAGTTACAGAGACCAAGGCTGCTAGAAATAAAGCTATCAGATCTGAAGTTAAGACATCTATTAAGAAAGTAGAGGCTGCTGTTGCTGCTGTTGATAAGGCTGTTGCAGAGGCTGAGCTTAAGAACGCTACTGCTGTTATCGAGAGCGCATGTTCAAAGGGTGTTTATCATCAGAATAACGCAGCAAGAAAAGTTTCCCGTTTAGCAAAGCTTGTAAACGGAATCGCTTAATTAAAAAGCTAAAATAATTAACCCTCAATTATAGAAACCACCGGTACCCGTCATGCCGGTGGTTTTTTATTTCCATTTTACAGTTGTGTGTCTGAACGAATTTGCATATTCCAATCAGAACACACTCTCGTTTCGTAAAAAGCGTAACGGCACTAAATTCGCAATGAATTGCTCATTAAGTGCCGACGCTTTTTAAAAGTTCTGATTGGAATAGCAAAATTCTTTCATAGCCACACAAAAGTAAAAATGGAGTTTATTATTTGCTTGATTTGCTGTTCTGTATAATAAATAATTCTACCGCCATCTGGTCATTCATCTGGCCGGTCTTTACCGCTTCTTCATATTCTGTTCCCTGTCTTACGGCGGCTTTTAGCTGTTCGCCGGTAAAGGATCTGCACTGTGCCTGATATTTTTTTACCGCCCACTCTGGGCAGCCGGCTTTTGCTGCAATATCTTTATTTCCAAATCCCCGGCTGCTCATGGCCTTCACCGTCATCAGAATATGAAACTGTCTGGTAATCAGATACATGATTCTCATGGGTGCTTCCCGAAGTGCCAGCAAATCGTAGTACAGCTCTAAGGCTCTTTTTTCTTTATGGGAGGCAATGGCATCCACCATCTCAAATACTTTATTCTGGGTCTGCTCCGTGGTGATTGCTTCTACATCCTGTCTTTCAATAACCTCTTTATCCATGCAGTAGCAGATCAATTTTTCCAGTTCCCGGTCAATATTTTCCATATCCGTACCGGTCTTTCCAATGAAAAGCTGATAGGCATCCTGGGTGATATTTTTTCCTTCTTTTTTGATACGGCTACCTACCCAGCGGTACAGGGTTTCATCCGTCTGGGTTCCGAATTCTATCGTAGCTCCCCCGGCCTTAGATACTGCCTTAAAAAGCTTGGAGCGCTTATCTACCTCTTCTTCCACAAACACAAAATAAGTACTGTCCGGCATTGTCGGAAGGTATTCTGCCAGATCATCTCCATTTTTCTTAAATAACCCGGTGTCTTCCAGCAAAATCAATCTGCGATCGGCAAAGAAAGGTAATGTCTCAGCAAGATCAATGATTTCTTTCTGGTTTAAGTCCTCTCCTTCATAAGAAGAGAAATTCATGGTATCGTCCTTTGACGAAATGGCATTCACAAGCTTATCCCGATACTGCCGGATCAGATACCTCTCCTGCCCATAGAGTAAATATGCTTTTTTCAGTTGTCCGTTCTTAATATCATTGTCAATTGTTTTCATAAACTTATTTTAGCATATTTAGCTCTTTCAATCCAATAGCATTTCTATGTTTGCATCATATTCCGTTCATCACCCATCCAAAAACGGTGGACATTACAATCATGATCACAGAGAACAGAAATGAACTGACAGAAATTAAGGTTGCTCTCTGCTTCGAAGGAATCATGTCATTTAGAATCACATCGGTTCGAACCTCCAAAAAATCATCTGCAAAAGCACCAACAAAACCACCCAATACCATAAGATATGGATTGCCGGTAAAAATCATACCAAAAGCAAAGGCAACTCCAATGCTTGCTGCCAGAATAATTCTTTGATACCGGCTGTTCGGGAAAAACGCCACCACCTTCGATCCAAGTGCCGCACCAAGTCCCATCACAAACAGAGCCGGGCCGAGCATTGCATGATGAAGGCCCGCCATCGGAAGCTTTGCCTGCAAAAAGAACAGCACCAATGTTGAAACTGCACCGATCAAAGCATTGACCACCATAATCCTCCTGGCCTTTTTGTTAGAGCACAAAAAATACCAGCTTTCCTGAATGATTTGCATTAGCTTTGAAAGAACACTTTCTTTTCTCACTTTTTTTATTTGTGAATCTTCTTCCGGTATCACTTCGGTGAGACTGCAGGCAATGCATACTGCAATCAGTCCGAATACAATATCGATGGCATAAGCCCGTTTGTATCCCAGCCATAGTGCAAGCCCGGCACATAAGGTTGCGGTGGAATTGGAAATCCGATAAAGCATCATCTCAGTAGACGCAAACCGGTTATAGTCCCCTTCCTTTCCCTCCAGCTTTAAGCTGTCATATGCCAAAGCCTCCCTTGTGCCGGACGCCAGATTATAGCTCAATGCGCTGCATCCAATGGCAAATGCCGTTGTCCCAAAGCCGTTGGAAAGAATCATGAAAATGCCGGATAAAAGCGAGGCGACCTGACTTAATACAAGGGTTTTCTTGCGGCCGAACACATCCGCAAATACCCCGGAGGGCAGCTCAAAGCAAAAGCTTACGATATGGAAAATACTTTCCAGCATACCGATTTCTAACAGCGAAAAGCCCCGTAGTGCCAATAGTGCAACCCATGATGCTCCTGCGATCTGAAAATAGCCCACAGAAGTCACCATGTACAGTTTATTCATTTGTTTTTTAATATTCATTTTATGCATAAAAAAATCTCCTTTTCAAATTAAAGTTTGATCAGGAGATAGTGACATTTTATATATTCCGGTAAAAGACTGCTTACCTGAAAAAAAGCGCACTATCCCTGTAAACAGCAAAAATGTTACCTTTCATGAGGTGAATTGTTGTTGTTTTCCAGCTCATAGTAAGCTCCTTTCTTTTCATTCTTTCACTTTTCACAGAGTACCACATAAGTAAGAAAAGGGCAAGATATTCTATGCTTGCCTTTTCAATTTCTTTATCTTACTTTGTTTTACTTTTTCTTCTGCCCTTTTATTTTTCACTTATATTTCGCGCTTTACGTCTAAATCTACTGTTCTTTCTTATGTTATATGTAATTCTTAGATTAAGAACGCCCCGGAAAACAGAGGGTTACGTATAAGTCCCCTAGTTTTCTTCTATTTATATGTAGTTTTTATCTCTCGCAAAGCAGAAGGCTACATATAAATCTTCTGTTTTTTCTCCTCCTATATGTAATTGCTTCCTTAAGTTTTCCTCCGCGGGGTCAGGGCCTACATATAAAACCCTTATTTCTTCCCTTCTTATATGTAAACAAACCACTTTGCAAAGCAAGATTACTCCAAATTTCCTCTATATATATTGACATTACACTAGATAATATACATAATGTTATAGAAGAAGCGAGTTTTTCGACCGTACAGTTATTGCTCAAGCGGTGTACCCGTTTCTTTTTTTGTTCATACAATATTATACAACCTTTTTTATTATGTTGAATTAGTAATCATTCCTCTCCAATTAATTTCTCCCAGGCTTCATTCCCCTTCATATATCCAAAGGACTCCTCTTCCCGAAATCCATCCAATAATTTTTCTTTTAAGTCCTCTGTAAAAGAGCCATTCGGCTTACTGAATTTCAGATGTTGAAACAAGCTTGATTTTTGAAAATCACAAAGGGTATCCACACTTTTTAGCAGTTGCTCCACAACCTGACATGTTTCTGCAACATTTTTTTCTGCACAAACAATCTCAAGCATTGGCGAACATTCATGATATTTTCCCATTTCAAAAATGCCGGCAATCCTTCCCAACTTCTCCGCCAGATAGCGAGCCTTCCTGCAGTCACCCTCTTCATGCGCCAGTCCTGTCAGTAAAGAAAGCGTAAAGTTCAATGTTTGATATTCTGAAAACAGTATTTCCTCAAAGGTTTTATATGCATTTTCTTTATCTCCCTGCTCCTTATACAGCCTCCCCCGGTAAATCTTTTTCATAGGATCTGTATTGGAAAAGTATTGCAAATATTCCTCTGCTTTTTCATATTCCTTTTTTCTCAAATAGAACCCAAATAAGGAATCTGCAGCATGGCGTTTTATTTCTTCATTCTCATCCTCCAATGCAAGCTCATACCACGCATTGATTTGTTCATCATACTTTTCTGAATCCAAACCATCATCAACAAGTCTTCTCGCATCCAGCATGACTGCTACCTGCCATATAAGCATATTGCAGTTCGGATATTCCTTTACTTTTTCCAAGGCCCATTCATATACCTTCTCAAATCCCTCTGAATCAAACATTTCATCCATTTCCCGGATAATCTCATCAATTTCAGATGTCGTGAGTTCTTCATGGAATGACAGCAATGTATCAAGGGAAATATGCAGCAGCCTCGCAATTGGAGCCAGTAATTCAATATCGGGATTGGAGTTTCCGGTTTCCCATTTACTTACTGCGGGAGTTGTCACTCCAAGCCTGTTGGCCATTTCTTCCTGTGTCAATCCTGCTTCTTTTCTGTATTTTCTAATTACTTTTGCAATGTCCATTCACATACCTCCAAAAAGTATTTCAAGAGCTCTTGTACTTAAATCGTAACAAACATTCTTATATCATACAACTGAGCCTTCGTTAAGTATTATTCAAATTTATTAACCATCGGTAAATAGATGTTGTTTCGTTTTATACTTTCTGAAGTTCAATTCTAATCCTACAGTAATGAAGCTGTCACCATCTTTTCTACCGTTCTCATATCCATTGGTATGTCGCTTGTCTCCCATGACAGTAACAGATTTTTCCCCACGATATACCCACTATTTGCATATAAGTGAATTTTCCGAGTGGCTTTATTCGCATAGTCAGGCTTATCTATCATTCCAAAATGTTCAAGAAGATATTCCTCCCTCGTTCTCTTGTTGAGTAGCAAAAAATCCGGATAGACAATGCCATAACCCTTTAGTTTTACAGGGAATTCATAGCGATACGGGATACCCAGCATATGCAGTTTATCTGCAATCATTTTTTCTGATTTCGAACGAACTCGTTCCCCTCGCTCCGTATAAATTTCTGGGTCATCCGAATCAAAGACTTTTCCTGTATATCGAATAGCTTCCCACTGATTGGCGTAGGCATCATCCGAAATTTCATATGGCTTTATAAGGTGCTTGCGACCTTGGGATTTGCTGTAGACATCCAACAAGTTTGTTCGCGGCATGCTCTTTATTGTTTTCTCTATCCATTGTTGCCACTGGCTTGTGCATTTTAGGACTTGCTTGTCATAATCCCTCTGCGCAATGGCTTCTGCAATCTCCCGTTTAGCTTTAGGCAGATAAGTCCCCTTGGTATCTCCCTTCTTCGTACAGAGGTAGTACTGATATGAACCATTGGATTTATTCACACGCAATCCACCTTCCGGATGATTTCTGCCATAACTTCTTGCTGCCTGACTATTTATTTTCTCGTAATATTCTAATTTTTCCTGTAATAGTGCAATAATTTCTTTCATATTTTTCCACTCCTTTGTTCTTTACACTAAAAATGACTATTTTTCTTTCGTGCTATATATAGTTACTTGCTTGAATGTACTTCCGGAAAAGGAGGGTTACATATAACCCCTCTGTTTTTTCTCCACTTATATGTAGTTTCTGACTTGAGCTGCATCGCTAAAAATGCAAGGTTACGTATAAGCTCCCTGCTTTTCCTCTACTTATATGTAGTTTTTTGCTTGAGTTTACTTCCGGAAAACTGAGGGTTACATATAACCTATCCTTTTTCTCTTCATTTATATGTAATTTCTGGATTAGGTGCACCTCCGCGAAGCCAACGATTACATATAAATCTTCTGTTTTTCCTCCTCTTATCTGTAATTGCTGCCTTGGGTGCACCTCCGCGAAGCCAACGGCTACATATAAATCTTCTGTTTTTCCTCCTCTTATCTGTAATTGCCGTCTTGGGCACACATCCGGAAGGCTAGAGACTACATGCAAATGTGCCATTTTCCCTCTACTTATCTGTAAGCAAAGGATATTTTGCCCAAAGACCATCCTCATCTGTCTGGTCACCCTCGCCTCCTCCTTGTTCCTTACCTGTCCCAACAGTAATCTGTCCACCATACATCGTAACATATATATCGCACCCGGCTTCCCGCAGCCGCTCCAGCGTCTCTTGGTGCGGATGTCCATAGGAATTCGTACTGCTGCAGGATATGACGGAAATCTCCGGGGATAATACACGAAGGAACTCTTCTGAGCTGGAATGTTTTGATCCATGATGTGATACTTTATAAAAATCCACATCTAAAACCTGTTTGTCATATTCATTCATCAGCTTTTGTTCTACCGACGAAGAGATATCTCCCGCGAAAATACCTTTCATGGCGTTTCCTTCATATAGCATAACAAGAGAAAGATCATTGGTATCCGCTGCTTGTTCCGCCGCAGCAGGATACAGGCAGGTAAACAATTCCTCCCCAAACTCAAATCGATCCCCTGCCTTTATGTATACAATTTCTGTACCATTTTCTCTTGCCAGCTGAAGCAATTCCTCCAGCCCGCCTTCTCCGTTTTCACTTTCCTCCAGTCGGTCTTTTGCAATTTTGTTTTCTATCACCCCTTCCTCATCTATGGTTGCTTCTGCCACCACAAGATAACTCACCTCATATCCATCTTCGAGTACCTCCCGAAGTCCGCCTATATGGTCTTCGTCCGAATGGCTAACAAACCAATAATCCACCTTACGGATTCCTTTGCATTTTAAAAACGGAAGAATGCGATATTCCCCCACTTTGCTGACATTACTGCTTCCGCCGTCAATAAAAATAGAAGTCCCATTTTCAGTACAGATGTAGATTCCATCCCCCTGCCCCACATCCAGCACATCCACCTCAAAGTCTTTCTTTCCGGGCACCAAGAAGATCAAAAGAAGGATTGCAAAGCCGACCACTCTTACCAAATTCCGGTCTTTAAATTTCCTACAGAGCTGTCCAACCAGCACCAAAACCACATAATAGAACACGATCCGCGCAACACTGGGCTTTCCTACAATCCAGGTTGCACCGGGAAGTCTCATACATAATTCTGCCAGAATTTCATAGAGCATCAGGATTGCATTACATGGAAAAAGCAATCCTTTCGCAAGATTTCCTCCTAATATGCCCCCTGATAGGCCAAAAAGAAAAAGCGGTTTTAGAAATGGCAGAATAAAGGCATTCAAAAGAAATGAATAGACTGGTATTTCATAATAATTCCATGCCACAAGAGGAATCGTTACAAGCCATATCCCAAGGCTGCTATATAGCATATTGATCAGCTTTCCTCCAAAGGAACTCCTAGCAGCTTTCTGATCCGTTTTCCTTTTTACCTGAAGATACTTTACAAATACTGCGATTCCGATCACGGCACATACCGAAAACAAAAAGCCGCTATACCACAGCCAAAACGGATTCTCCCACAAAAGCAGGATTACTACGCCTCCCAAGGCATTCAGCATGTCATAGCTTCTTCCGAAAACATCTGCCGCCATGGCAATAAAAAGCATTCCAAGTGCCCGCAGGGTAGATACGCTGTTTCCCGTCATAACTGCATACATGCTCAAAACCGGAAACGCAATCAGAAAGGCTTTTCCATATCGGATTCCTCTTTTTCTTAAGAAGCGGTATATGCCCATGCCAACCAATGCCACATGCATTCCGGATATGCTTAAAATATGGGAAATGCCGGCAGCCTGATATAGCTCCTTTACCTCCCGATCCAGAGAAGATTTGTCTCCCAGCAGCATGGTCCCCAGCACCCCTGCCTGATTTGCCCCCAGATACCGGTTATAAATCGACACGATTCTGCTTCGCCATCGGTACAGCCATTCTGCAACCAAATCCAGCCTGCCATCTGAGCTTAATATCCGGGCCTCTTTTAGCGCGAAATCAATTTTTTGACTTGCATAAAAAGAAAATGAGTCGAACTGTCCCTCATTGGTTGCTTTTTCAAATATATGTACTTTTCCTTTTAACAGAAGGGTTTCGCCGATGGAATAGGAATCGGCATCCAGATAGGCAATCACAGAATTACAGATCACCTGTTGATTTGAAGTTTTAGCAATACAGTCCTTCAGATAATACCTGTATGTTTCATACTTTAATTCTTTTTTATAGATTCTCCCACAAAGCAGCAGCTCATCTTCTGCCGCAATTTGCGATAGCTCTGCTTGTCGAATTGATATTTCGACCTTCATGTGAAAAACAGCAAGAAGGAAGACTCCGAATATCCAAAGAATTCTTACCAAAAGTCTTCTCCATTGCCGTTTTCGAATCAAAAGCTCTACTGCATAGAATACAATCAGCAGTAGAAGCAAAATCCCATACCACATCCTGTATTCTGCATAGAGTAAACCTATCGCAAAAACGCACGCGCCCATAAACAGCGGTCGTTTTCTCACTTTCCTTTTGTTACCTCCGTATCTTCAATCACAATACTCTCCTGAGCCTGCAGAAGATTCTCATTCATCTCATACATGACAGACAAATCATAATCATATCTGCACTTTCCGGAGGAAGAGCCGTTGATGGACAACTGCACCTTATCCACATCACTGAGTTCTGTCAACGAGTTGACAATCGAATACAATACCACCTGCTCGGTGATCTCATTGTTCTGATTTTGAAATCCGGAGTCTAAGTTTACATAACATACTCCGTCCACCGTTGAAATCGTAATAATACTGGTTCCCGTAGGAATGGTTCCCTGCAGTCCGCTTTTTTTCGGTCCCTCCATGAGCTGCTCTAAAACAAGCTTATCCATGGAAATATTCGAGCTGTAATGAACCGTTCTTGTTTCCTTTACAAGATACGTTCCATCTGCACTTGCAAAATAAAGGGTAAGGGTTGTCTTCGCACTGGAATTTATCTGCTTTCCGGGATTCTCCACAAAGCTCTCTTTGTTCATCACACCAACATAGGAACCGCTGGCATCCATGATTGGCTTCATGTTTACCGTAAAGCTGATTCCGGTTACCCCTTCAATCTGCAAAATGGATTGTACAATTGCCGCCCGCATCAAAACTTCGTCTATCGCTCCCAGATTATAGTAGGAATCCCCAAAATCGATGGACACCATATATCCGTTATAGCTGCAGTTATTTACTACAATATAGTCCGGAATAATTTGTCTTGCATCCGTATCCTCCGGTTCGCTCTGCAGACAGGCAAGAATCTCATTTACACAATCCATGACATCCTCGGAGGAAAACTCATGGGAAATGGGAATAATCTTTGTTCCCTCGATATTCATATAGTACAGCTGCATTCCTTCACTTTGTTCTTCCTGTCCGCACCCACACAGCATAGTAAGAACCAGAATCAGAACCAGCAAAAATGATACTCTTTTTTTCATGCTGCCTCCTACGCAATATAGCTTAATGGGATTCGTACATCAAAGGTTGTACCTTCTCCCAGCGCACTATATACCTTAATTGCACCACGATGCATCAGAATACTGCTTCTTGTAATGGCAAGTCCAAGTCCTGTTCCTCCGATTTCTCTGGAATGGGACTTATCCACCCGGTAAAAACGCTCATAAATATGGTCTAAGGATTCCTCCGGTATTCCAATACCGTTATCCTCTACCTTCAGATAAAAATACTGATAATCTGCATTGATGGATACGTGTACATATCCGGTTCCGTCATTTCGGTTATACTTAATGGCATTTTCCACCAGATTGGTAATTGCAAGCGTCAGCTTTACTTCATCAATTTCTGCCGTGATCGGACGAAAGCTTTCCAGCACCAGTTCAACCTGCTGCTTATCCGCAATCGGCTGTAGTCTGGTCAATATCTGCTCTAAAAGCTCATTCATATTCACAGTGGTGATATTCAAATCCGCCGCAGACTTATCCATTTTTACAAGAGACAGTAAATCATTGATAATCTTTGTCTCCCGCTCAATCTCATTCGTAATGTCCCCCATAAATTCCTGGTACATTTCCTTTGGGGCATCCGGCATGCTGTTGATGGAATCCGCCAGAACCTTAATCGAGGTCATTGGGGTCTTAAGTTCATGGGACACATTGGATACGAACTCCTGTCTGGACTGGTCCATCACCTTCATCTGAGCCAGCATGTTATTAAAATTCTCACAGATTTCTATTGTTTCCGTATAATCATTGACTTCCAGCTGATCGCTGCCATATCCGGCATGAATCAAAGCGATATCGTCGGATACTTTCCGAATCGGCCGCATCAAATACAGAATCATCAGAATGGCAAAAAAGAGCGTGGTAAAGAAAGCAATTAAAAAGATGATGGTTGCTACCCGTCTTAAGTAAATTGCATTCAATGTAATATTATCGGTGGACACGCTTACCACCAGCACACCGCGAATGGTTTCTGTCTTATCGTCCGGCTCAATAATTGGAATCGTAAGCTCGATATAATGATTCTCGGAATCGTAGTTTGTAATGGTCTGTCCATTTAAGCTTCGAATGACCTCTTCGGATATGATCGTGTGATGAAGATCCATATTGTAGGTATCATAAATAATACGGCAGGCATTATTTACAATCATGACTCGCCCATCGTAGATTGTCGTCAGCATACTGATCTGAGTCTGAATGATCTCGGTACTCTGATCCGTATCTGTCATATATTTGCTTGTGGATACCTGGTTTGCCAGAATCTTGGCCTGACTGAGCACTTCACTTTCACGAATGGAAACCGCACGCCTTACATAGGAATACAGTACGCCCTCATACAACACAAAGGCTGGTAAAAATGTGATAACCAGTATCAAAGCCATCAGTCTGAATTTTAAACTTTTAAAAAATGCAGTAATCCGTTTATTTTTTTTCATAAACAGCCCCGTTCTTTATTTCTGATAGTAGTAATAACCCACGCCCCACTTTGTGTGCACATACTTTGGCTCACTCGGATTTGTTTCGATTTTCTCCCGGAGTCTTCTGACATGAACATCAACGGTTCTCGCATCTCCCGGATAGTCAGCTCCCCATACCGTCTCCAAAAGATTTTCCCTGCTGTAAACCTTGTTTTCATTTCTTACCAGATGCTCTAACAGATCAAATTCTTTTGCCGTCAGATTGATTTCTTTTCCTAATATGAAAAGTCTTCTGCTGTCCACATCCAACTTTAAATCCTTCTTTTCAATCACGGATGGATTTTCCTCCGTCTTTACTGCCGGACCGGATGTTCTTCTCATGATTGCTTTGATTCTGGCCTTTACCTCTAAGATATTGAAGGGCTTTGTGATGTAGTCGTCTGCACCATATTCCAGACCAAGGATCTTATCCATGTCATCACCTTTTGCAGTCAGCATCACAATTGGCATATTGGAAAATTCCCGAATTGCCTGACACACTTCAAATCCGTCCATTTTTGGAAGCATGACGTCCAACAGAATCATGTCGTAGGAAGTCGCTTTTGCCATATTCAGTGCCTCTTCGCCGTCATATGCACAGTCCACTTCCATTCCATCCTGCTCTAAGCTGAAACGGATTCCTTTCACGATTAATTTTTCATCATCCACAACGAGAACTTTCTTTGCCATGTCGCACCTCATTCAACTGTGATATATTCTTTCATCTTTTCAAACAGCCCATCTTTGATGCCTGAGATATTCATTACCTCTTCCACTTTTGAAAATGCACCGTTCTTTTCTCTATAAGAAATAATACTGTCCGCTTTCGACTCTCCGATTCCCGGAATCGTCATCAGCTGCTCTTTGCTGGCGGTATTTATGTTTACTTTCCCACTCGAAGAATCTGCTTCATCTGTCGCATCCTCCGGGGAGGCTTTCTGTTCCAGCACATCCCAATTCCGTTCCTTGGCCTCTTCTTCGGTAGGAATATAGATCATCTGACCATCCGCAAGCTTCTCTGCCATATTCCAATAGTCCTGTGCCGCGTTTTCACAAAAACCCCCGGCAGCCTCTATGGCATCACAGATTCTGGGAACTCCCTGCAAAATATAGACACCGGGGCTTTGGACTGCGCCGCAGACATACACGTAAACCTCCGGTTCCGAAAGTCCGTTTTCCTGCTCTGTATCCTGCTGCCGGAAAGTCTCCTTCGGTTCCTCTTTCATACTGTCCGCTTCCACTTCTTCCGCCGCATCCTCCGTCGCAGCCTCGGTCTCTTCCGACGCAACGATGAATGCATTTTTGTTTTTCCCGCAACCAGCCGCCAAAAGGCATAGTCCAACTGTGCATCCTATAAGTATTACTCTTATTCTATTTTTCATAATTCTCCTTCCCATTTGGGAAAGAGTACAAGCACACAGACTATTTTAACGACTTTTTACAACTATTACAAGTATATTTCATTTTTGTTTAAAAAATCCACATCAGAATATATCGGTTTCTGATGTGGATTCCCAGTTCGTATCCATTCTGTTTATCCCTTTTCGGATTTGTGTTCCTAAGAATGAATTTTGCTATTTGAATCAGAACGTTTAAAAAGCGTCGGCACTTAATGAGCAATTTATTGCGAATTTAGTGCTGCTACGCTTTTTACAAACGAGAGTGGGTTCTGATTCGAATATGCAAATTCATTCGGGAACACATTTCCGAAATGGGAGTTTTATTTTTATTCCTGACTTGCAGCTACTGCATCTAATGCTTTTTCCAGCTTTCCTATCATCTCATCGACATGTTCCTTTTCAATGATAAGCGGCGGAACAAAACGCAGCACATTGCTCCCGGCGGTAATGACGATAAGTCCTTCCTCTAATGCCTTTGCAGAAACCTTTCCCACCGGAAGTGTACATTCCACTCCCTGCATAAGTCCCATTCCACGGCGGGCGGTAAGACAGTCATATTTTTCCACAAGCAGGTCTAACTGCTCGGATAGATATACGGAAATTTCTTTTACGTGATCTGTAAGCTTAAGCTCCGCGAACTGGTCAAATACGCAGGATACTGCTGCTCCCACAAAAGGATTTCCGCCATAGGTCGTTCCGTGATCTCCGGGTGCAAGGGATTTGTCCGCCACCTTCTGCGTCATTAAAAATGCGCCTACCGGAACACCGCAGCCTAAGGCTTTGGCAACAGTCATAATGTCCGGTTTTACCTTATAGTTCTGCCATGCAAACATCTCTCCGGTCCGGCCCATTCCGCACTGAATCTCATCTAAAATAAGAAGGATATCCTTCTCATCACAAAGGGCCCGGACACCCTCCAAAAATTTGGGGTCCGCCGGATAAATTCCGCCCTCTCCCTGCACCGTTTCCATAATAATTGCACAAGTCTTATCCGTTACCTGCGCCTTCACGCTTTCCAAATCATTAAAATCCGCAAACTTTACTCCGGGAAGAAGCGGTTCAAAAGGCTCCTGATAGTGCGCATTTCCCGTTACGGAAAGAGCTCCAAGACTTCTTCCGTGGAAGGAATGATTCATGGCAATAATCTCATGACCTGCATGACCATCCCTGGTAAATGCATATTTCTTTGCTGCCTTGATGGCTCCTTCAATGGCCTCTGTTCCGCTGTTTGTAAAGAATACCCGGTCCATTTTGCTGGCCTTAAGCACCTTTTCTGCCGCAGCAATTGTGGGCGGATTATAGTAAAGATTGGAAGTATGAATCAGGCTTTCTACCTGAGTCTTTAATGCATTTTTATAGGCCTCGTTGCTGTAGCCTAAGGCACATACTGCGATTCCGGCAGCAAAATCAAGATACTTTTTCCCGTCCGTATCGTAGAGATATACTCCCTCGCCATGATCTAAGACAAGGGAAAACCGATTATAGGTATGAAGCAGATTTTCCTCTGCGCTGTCAATATACTGCTCTTTATTCATTGTAAAATCTATCCTCCTGATCGCCTAAAATAGCTGTACCAATTCCCTTATTCGTAAAGATTTCAAGAAGCAGGCAGTGTGCGATTCTTCCATCCAGAATATGAACACGGGATACCCCGTTCTCAATGGCATCAATACAATTGTTCAGCTTTGGAAGCATTCCTCCTCCGATAAAGCCCTCCCCGATGAGTTCCTTTGCTTCTGAGATTGTAAGCTCTGAAATCAGGGTGTTTTTATCATCCGGGTCCTTATATACCCCTTCAATATCCGTAAGAAAAGCCAGTTTCTCAGCCTCTACTGCTCTTGCAATAGCACAGGCAGCATCGTCGGCGTTGATGTTGTAGGTATTGTACTCATCGTCCATACCGATAGGACAGACGATTGGGAGAAAATCCTTCTCTAAAAGATCATACAGAATCTTTGGATTTACCTCTGTGATTTCACCCACAAATCCGATATCCTCTCCACCGGAAAGCTTTTTCTTCACCTTAAGAAGCCCGCCGTCTTTTCCGCTGATACCAACAGACAGTACTCCCAACTCCTGAACCAGCTTTACCAGTGACTTGTTTACCTTATTTAATACCATTTCTGCGATTTCCATGGTTGCTTCATCGGTCTTTCGAAGTCCGTTGACAAATACAGGCTCCATGCCCACCTTTCCAACCCAGCGGCTGATTTCCTTACCGCCGCCATGCACAATGATGGGCTTAAATCCAACCAGCTTTAACAGTGTCACATCCTGAATCACCTGCTTTTTCAGTTTTTCATCCACCATTGCGGATCCGCCGTATTTTACTACAATAATCTTGCGGTTAAATCTCTGAATATATGGCAGTGCCTCAATAAGCACCTGTGCCTTTGCCAAAAGTTCATCCATATTCTGTTCTGCCATTTCTTTATCCCCTTTTCTATTGATTAAATTTTGTTATATTTGCTTCGTTTAATGTGAAATCATAATAGTTTAAATCCTCCCGGAAGGTCCATCCTTCTCCCTTCCAGAACTGATTTCCCACTTCATTGGATTTAAATGCAATGATATTTACCTTATTGATCTGTTCTGCCTGGAGTGCTCTCATGCATGCAACTGCCATGGATTTTCCAATTCCGTTTTTTCGGTATTTTTCATGCACGCACACATGATACATGCAGCCCCGTCGGCCATCATGCCCACACAAAATTGCCCCTACAATTTTTCCATCGCAGACAGCAACCATACTGGTAGATGGATTTCGTTTTAAAAAGCGCTCCACGCCTTCCCTTGAATCATCGATGGACCGGATTCCAAACCCATGAATACTCATCCAAAGCTTGTATACCTCATCATAATCCAGAAGCGTCATTACGCGTATTTCATAATTCATTTGAAAACTTCCTCTTTCCACATACAATTTCTGTTCTCCTATTTCAGAAAAGTGTTCCCGAGAATGAATTTTGCCATTTGAATCAGAACGTTTAAAAAGCGTCGGCACTTAATGAGCAATTTATTGCGAATTTAGTACCGCTACGCTTTTTACAAACGAGAGTGGGTTCTGATTCAAATATGCAAATTCATTCAAAACACTTTTCCGAAAAGGAAGTCCATTATGGGAACATCGGAACCATCTTCAGTCCCTCTGCCTCATCAAAGCCGAACATTAGGTTCATATTCTGAACTGCCTGACCGGCAGCACCTTTTACCAGATTGTCAATGGCTCCCATCATTACAATGCGTCCGGTTCTCTCATCAATCACAAAGTTGATATCCACATAATTGCTTCCTTCTACCCACTTTGTCTCCGGGCACATTCCCTTTTTCAGTACTCTTACAAAACGTTCCTTTCCATAATACTGATCATACACAGCCTTTACTTCCTCGTAGGTCGGATAGGTTCCATCTGCCTTCTTATTTAAAGAAGCATATTCTGTCGCAAGGATTCCGCGATTCATTGGAACAAGATGCGGTGTGAAGCTTACAAGAATTTCTTTTCCGGCAGCATATCCCAATTGTTCCTCAATCTCCGGGGTATGTCGGTGGCTTGCCACGCCGTAGGCTTTCATGCTCTCGTTCACCTCACAGAACAGGTTTGGCATTTTCGCACTTCTTCCTGCTCCTGAGGTTCCTGATTTTGCATCAATAATCAGGGTATCCGGGTCAATCAGACCTTCCTTCACAAGGGGATACGCCGTAAGAATGGAGCAGGTGGTATAGCAGCCCGGATTGGCAATCAGGCGGGTATGTTCGGTCACCTTATCACGATTAATCTCACAAAGCCCATATACGGCTTCTTCAATAAACTGCGGGCTCTTGTGTTCAATTTTGTACCATTTCTCATAAGTAGCAACATCCTTGATACGAAAATCTGCGGAAAGATCAATAATCTTTACTTTATGTAATATCTCTTCCGACAAAATTCCTGCCAGATATCCCTGTGGAGTTGCCGTAAAAATAACATCTACCAGATTCGCAAGCTCATCAATATTATCATCCAGACACTTTGCGTCTACGATTTGAAACATATTTCCGTATACATCCGCATAGTCCATATCTACATAACTACGGGATCCGTACCATGCAATCTCCACTTCCTTATGATTCATCAAAATGCGAACCAGCTCTGCTCCCGCATATCCGGTAGCACCTATAATTCCAACTTTAATCATGAAAATTCCCCTCTTTCTATGCATACTGCTCTGTATACACGTTCTTATTATGTAATCTTTCTGCAAATCCTGCAAAAAGCATATGTTCTATAATAATATAGTATACCTTTCCCTATCCGTAAAGAGAAAATATTCACAAATTTTTGCATATTTATTCATTTTTTTGTATATTTTTTCACTTGCAAACAAACAGAAGTTGTTATATAGTTAATCTAGTTTTTAGCGCAATTTAGCGCTTTCTGTTTTGAATTAAATTTTTTGATATACAAGAAAGGATACTGCGTTATGAAAGAAAAAGTTGTATTAGCGTACTCCGGTGGTCTTGATACTACCGCAATTATTCCCTGGTTAAAGGAAACCTATGATTATGAAGTTGTCTGCTGCTGTATCAACTGTGGACAGGGCGAAGAATTGGATGGACTGGAAGAACGTGCAAAGCTTTCCGGTGCTTCCAAATTATATATTGAAGATATTGTGGATGAATTCTGTGAGGATTATATCATTCCATGTGTACAGGCCGGCGCTGTATATGAACACAAATATCTTCTCGGAACCTCTATGGCGCGTCCGGGAATTGCAAAGAAACTGGTAGAGATTGCCCGCAAAGAAGGCGCTGTTGCCATCTGTCATGGTGCAACCGGAAAAGGAAACGACCAGATCCGCTTCGAGCTTGGTATCAAAGCCCTTGCTCCGGATATCAAGGTCATTGCTCCTTGGAGATTAGATACCTGGAAAATGGATTCCCGGGAGGCTGAAATTGAATATTGCCGGGCACATGGAATCGATCTTCCATTCTCCACTGATTCCAGCTACAGCCGTGACCGTAATCTCTGGCACATCAGCCATGAAGGACTTGAGCTTGAGGATCCATCCCTTGAGCCAAATTATGACCATATGCTTGTTCTTAGCGTTACTCCGGAAAAAGCTCCGGATGAAGGAGAATATGTAACCATGACCTTCGAAAAGGGAGTTCCAAAGACCGTCAACGGAAAAGAGATGAAGGTTTCCGATATCATCCGCGAATTAAACCGTCTCGGCGGTAAACACGGAATCGGTATTGTTGATATTGTAGAGAATCGTGTTGTTGGTATGAAGTCCCGTGGTGTATATGAGACTCCCGGCGGAACCATTCTTATGGAGGCACATGACCAGCTTGAAGAATTATGCCTTGACCGTGCCACAATGGAAATGAAAAAAGAGATTGGAAACAAGCTCGCCCAGGTAGTATACGAAGGAAAATGGTTCACTCCTCTTCGTGAGGCACTTCAGGCATTTGTAACCTCTACCCAGGAATATGTAACCGGTGAAGTGAAATTCAAGCTTTATAAAGGAAACATTATCAAAGCCGGTACCACTTCTCCGTATTCACTTTACAGTGATACCCTTGCAAGCTTTACAACCGGTGACCAGTATGACCATCATGATGCAGACGGCTTCATCACCTTATTCGGACTTCCACTCAAGGTTCGCGCAATGATGCTTCAGAATACGGAAAAGAAGACAAATTAGAATCTTTCTTGAATGAATTTGCAAATTTGAATCAGAATTGCGGAATTTGGCATGATTTGAGGTTCTAGAACTGTCGTATACCTAAAATCTTTGAAAAACAGCTTCAAATTGCGGATTTTTCATGCGAATTGTATTATTTTGAGGAGTGGACTTCGCGGTATACCTAATATTTGCAATTTCTTAGGTACAGGCTAAAATTGATCCGGCGAAAACATACAATCGACCATAAAAAGCGCTTAAAATGTCGCTTTTTTCATAAATTTTAGGTACTGGAAGAAAATCAACCAGCGAAATAATACAATTTACCAAGCAAGCATGAAGCAAAATTCATTTTCAGGAACACAATTCCGAAAAGGGACTTCTAAAAAAATCCGCCCACTTTTCATAAAAGTGGACGGATATTTTTTATTGTTATAACTATTGTGCGGTTCCTCGTAAAATTGTGATAATTTCCTGCTTTAAATCCAACGCACGGTCCTTAATTGCTCTGGGGGCCGTCTTCGATACAAGAATTCGGCTGACAAGCTTTGATGCCACATCATATTTTTCCAGTTTAATTGCCATCTGTGCAATCAGAATATACATCGTATTCTGATCCATTCCACAGATTGGAAACGACTCAGAAGCCACTGCCTTTATCAACCCTTCAAATGCCTGTGCATAATATGACAATTCCTCTTTTTCACATCGCTTTATGGTCTCGGAATCTTTGCTTGCACCTTTCGCAAGAAGCTCTTCTATTTTTCCTCTGCAAAGCCAGGACATCTTAAGACAGGTGTATGCCTTCTCACTTATCGTTCCTTTTTTTACTACCGTATTATACAAAGACAGCTTGTAACGTTCCAGTGCCACGTCATAATCATAGGTTTCCGGCACATCCAGTAAGCTACTGTTAAATTTGCTGCACACCCCATCGCGAATCAGACGAATCTGAAGCGGGGACAAATGATCAAAATAACGGGTCATTCCCGTATAGCCGCAATATGGGCAGGAGTACACATCATATTTTAAGGTATCCACGCCTTTGTATCGTGGTCTCAAATCCTTGTCCGGTGGCAATCTTCTAAGCTTGGATGATCTTACCGATAATGCTTTGAATTTATGATCGCATACCGTGCAGGTCAGTTCCCTTTGGAAAAGCAGTTCCGCTTCATCCATGTCATCAACGGTTTTCGACGCTTCCGCAGTTGCAGTCTCTTCCTTCTTTTCTTTTTCCTCCGGCTTTTCCTCGGAAAACAGATCCCCCATGTCTTCCATATTCAAGCCAAATTTTTCTAATCCGCCAAAAATGTTATCCATTGCTACTCCTTATGACTGAGCCGGTAATTTAAATGAGCTCTTTAATGAAACAATTCGATTAAATACAGGATGTCCTTCCGTAGAATCCTTGTAGTCTGCACAGAAGAATCCCTGTCTTACAAACTGGAAGCTCTCAAAGGCTTTTGCCTCTGTAAGTGCAGGCTCCACAATACAATTTTCAAGTACGGTAAGAGAATTCGGATTTACATTCACATCGCCATTCTCATTGTACACTCCAAGCTCTTCATTCACCAGATTTTCATATAAACGAACCGTAACCTTTTTGCCGTATTCTGCGGATACCCAGTGAATCGTTCCCTTTACCTTACGTCCATCCGGGCTGTTTCCTCCCTTAGATGCAGGATCATAGGTACAATGAATCTCCGTAATCTTTCCGTTTTCATCCTTCACAAAACTGTTACAGGTCACGAAATATGCATTCATAAGACGGACCTCATTTCCCGGGAACATACGGAAGTATTTCTTTGGTGGCTCCTCCATAAAATCCTCACGATCAATGTACAGCTCGCGGGTAAACGGAACCTTGCGGCTGCCAAGCTCCGGATTCTCCAGGTTATTTTCCACCTCAAGATACTCTACCTGTCCCTCCGGATAGTTATCAATTACGACCTTGACCGGATCAAGCACCGCCATCATACGAGGGCGCTTCAGCTTTAAATCCTCTCTGATACAATATTCCAGCATTGCATAATCTACCGAGCTGTTTGCCTTTGAAACTCCGCAAAGCTCTACGAAATTCTGGATGGATTCCGGTGTGAAGCCTCTTCTGCGAAGAGCCGCGATGGAAACAAGTCTTGGATCATCCCAGCCGTCAACAATTCCCTGCTCTACCAGTTTTTTAATATAGCGTTTTCCGGTAACCACGTTGGTCAGATAAAGCTTTGCAAACTCAATCTGCTTTGGTGATTCTTCCGGTGAATTCTTAAATCCACACTCAATGACCACCCAGTCATAAAGCGGTCTGTGATCTTCAAACTCCAGGGTACAGATGGAATGCGTAATTCCTTCAATCGCGTCCTCGATGGGATGGGCAAAATCATACATTGGATATACACACCACTTATCTCCTGTATTGTGATGGGTCATATGAGCGACACGGTAAATAACCGGATCTCTCATGTTGATATTTGAGGATGCCATATCAATACGGGCACGAAGCACCTTGCTTCCATCCTCGAATTTTCCATCCTTCATATCGGCAAAAAGCTGCAGGTTCTCCTCGATACTTCTGGTAGAATAAGGGTCCTCTTTTCCCGGCTCCGTAAGAGTTCCGCGATACTCACGAATCTGCTCTGCGGAAAGATCTGATACATATGCCTTTCCCTTTTTGATCAGTCCTACGGCGCATTCATACATCTGGTCAAAATAATTGGAGGCATAGAAAAGTCTGTCCTCCCAATCTGCTCCAAGCCATTTTACATCGGCTTTGATAGACTCTACAAACTCTAATTTTTCTTTTGTAGGATTTGTGTCATCAAAACGGAAATTGAATTTTCCGCCATACTCGGTGGCAAGCCCATAATTCAAAAGAATGGATTTTGCATGTCCGATATGAAGATAACCATTTGGTTCCGGTGGGAAACGTGTTTTTACAGTAGTACAATGTCCTTCTGCCAAATCCTTCTCAATGATCTGCTCGATAAAATTTTTTGAAATTGTTTCGTTCTCCATAACTGCTCCTTCATCTATCTTTAACAAAAAGAGGCTGCCGCGCATGCAACAACCTCGTTCTTTGCGATATTTCTATTATAAAATCCAAGCGATACCTTGTCAACCAAAGTCCGCCAAAATTACATAGTTCCAATATGCGTATGGGTAAATAAATGTTCCTGGCAATATTCATAATTTCCTGCGCACTTTGAACAGTAACGGAAGGTAAGATTCGGATCGTCCTTTTCCGTTCTTCCGCAGATTGCACATTTATGCTTTGTAATCCCGGAACCCGGTCTTGGCTCAGAAAACTGTGCCTGAAACTGCGCTTTCCGTTTCTTTTGTTTTCTGCTGACATGGTATCTGATAAAATAGAAGAACAATGCCAGATTGATAAGCGGAAGCACCATCTGTGAGCAATATACGAAGATGGTCACAATTCCAAGTGCCGTTCCCAGGGTTGCCTTTGTGCTGACAAAAATCTGGATAATCGCATATGCCATATACGCAAGCTCAAAATACAGCATCCATTTCATCTTCATCGGAAGTATGAACCAAAATCTTACCTGTGCATCCGGCATACAGATTGCCATTGCCATAAGCATGGAAAGCAAAATATAATAGGTGGTCAGGTAAATCGGGATTCCCATTCCGAGTACCAGGTATGAAATACCATAAATCAGGAAACCACCAATATCACATATAAGGATTCCACCAACCAGCAGCACATTCATGCGGAAGGTACCAAGAAGCATCTCCAAAGAATTTCCCCATGTAAGAACACATACCAGAAACAGGATTGCAAAAATATCAAGGCCTGTTGGAGGAATCAGGACCCATGTCACAATTCTCCAGATCTGACCATGTAAAATACTATAAACATCAAACTCACAATAACTTAACAGAACTCCAAAAACAGGTACTGCACTTCCTACTACCTGAAGCACATATCCCACAATAAGTCCTATGACCAAATACCGATCCAGTCTTGGAATGGCATACCTTCCGATTTTTCGTTCCAATTTATCGATCCAATTCATAAAACTACTCCTATAATCTCAAATCATTTCTCCCATTTTGCATCTTTGCCTTCAAATTATATGTGTTTGGGTTTCCTCTTGTCAATGCAGCCTGCCCCAATTTCACAAAAATTTAACTTCTTTTTCCTCTTTACTTTTCGAACAAATGTTCGTATAATTCATTTACAGCCCTTCCTACCAGGTTCCCGTTCATCAAATTTTTGAAAGGAGATTCTTATGTCCGCAACAGTTTCATACACCTCCCATGATTATCTGGCAATTACCCACGTTCCGGTCATTGCCTCCTTTGACTCAGAGGGCCATATTGCGCCGCTTTATGTCCGCATCAACCAGGAATCCTACAAGATTGCTTCCTTCTGGATTCGCAACACTTTTGCCAATACTGTGGAATTCCATTGCAAAATTATAGATGGGCAGTTCTTAAAACCATTGGTACTCACATATTATAAGGCAGAGGATGTCTGGGCTATTCCTGAAAATTGCACGTAAATTTAGATTTTCCCGCCTTCTTTTTTAATACTTATGTCCGTTGTTTTTTGTCAATCGGTGTCGTATAATGAAGAGTACGCTTGTGGCGTTGTAACACTATATATAATAGGAAAGTAATTTTTTTACTGGTTATTTCACGGAGGTTTCAAATGAATAACAAAGCTTTATGCAAGCTAGGAATTGATATTGGATCAACAACTGTTAAGGTTGCTGTTCTTGATGAACAGGACATCCTTCTTTTCTCTGACTATGAGCGTCACTTCGCCAATATTCAGGAGACCTTATCCGATTTACTGAAAAAAGCATTCGACAAACTCGGTGATTTAAATGTATCGCCAATGATTACCGGTTCCGGCGGACTTACCCTTGCAAAGCATTTGGAGGTTCCGTTTGTGCAGGAGGTTATTTCCGTATCCACTGCCCTGCAGCACTATGCACCACAGACCGATGTTGCTATTGAGCTGGGTGGCGAGGATGCCAAAATTATCTACTTTGAAGGCGGAAATGTGGAGCAGCGTATGAACGGTATCTGTGCAGGTGGCACAGGTTCCTTTATTGACCAGATGGCATCCCTGATCCAGACCGATGCTTCCGGTCTTAATGAATACGCTAAGAACTATAAAGCAATCTATCCGATTGCTGCCCGTTGTGGTGTATTTGCCAAGACGGATATCCAGCCCTTGATTAACGAGGGCGCTACCCGGGAAGACTTATCTGCTTCTATTTTTCAGGCAGTAGTAAATCAGACCATTAGTGGACTTGCCTGCGGTAAGCCAATTCGTGGTCATGTGGCATTTTTAGGTGGTCCTCTTCATTTCTTATCCGAGCTGAAGGCTGCCTTTATCCGCACCTTAAACTTAGATGATGAGCATGCAATTACTCCGGATAATTCACATCTTTTTGCCGCAATCGGATCTGCTCTGAATTATAAAGAGGAAACTGTCACTACGCTTTCCTCTATGATCGAACGTCTTTCCGGCGGCATCAAAATGGAATTCGAGGTTGCCCGTATGGAGCCACTTTTTGCCGATCAGGCTGCTTATGATGCCTTTACCAAACGACATGGTAACAGCCATATAAAGACCGCAGAGCTTTCGTCCTACAAAGGAAACTGCTATCTGGGAATCGATGCCGGCTCCACAACCACGAAAATTGCTCTGGTATCCGAGTCCGGAGACCTTCTCTATTCCTTCTATAACAATAACAACGGAAGCCCGCTTGCTACTGCAATCGGTGCTATACAGGAAATCTATTCTCTGCTTCCGGCAGATGCACATATTGTACACTCCTGCTCCACCGGATACGGTGAAGCGCTCCTTAAAGCAGCATTGATGCTTGACGAGGGAGAGGTAGAGACCGTTGCCCACTATTATGCTGCAGCTTTCTTCGACCCAAAGGTAGACTGTATCCTGGATATCGGTGGACAGGATATGAAGTGTATTAAAATCAAGAATCAGACCGTCGATTCCGTTCTGCTCAACGAGGCTTGTTCCTCCGGATGCGGTTCTTTCATTGAAACCTTTGCAAAATCCTTAAACTACTCCGTTCAGGATTTCGCGAAAGAGGCGCTTTTTGCCAAAAATCCCATTGATCTTGGAACCAGATGTACGGTATTTATGAATTCAAAAGTAAAGCAGGCCCAGAAGGAAGGCGCGTCTGTCGCCGACATTTCTGCCGGACTTGCTTACTCTGTAATCAAAAACGCACTTTTTAAGGTTATCAAGCTTTCCGACGCCAAAGATCTCGGGGAAAATATCGTAGTCCAGGGTGGAACCTTCTACAATGACGCCGTTCTTCGAAGCTTTGAAAAAATTGCCGGTGTGGAAGCGACCCGCCCGGATATTGCCGGGATCATGGGAGCTTTCGGTGCCGCCCTTATCGCCCGTGAGCGACACGAGGAAGGCTATCAGACCACAATGCTTACGATTGAACAAATCAACGAGCTTTCTTATACAACGAAGCTTGCAAGATGTCAGGGATGTACCAACCATTGTCTTTTGACCATCAACAAGTTCTCAGACAACAGACAGTATATTACCGGTAATCGTTGTGAGCGCGGTCTTGGAAAAGAAAAGAATAAAGAGAATATACCAAATCTTTTCGAATATAAAAACAAACGAATCTTTGATTATGAGCCGCTTTCCGAGGAAGAGGCAACAAGAGGAACGGTTGGTATTCCGCGAGTACTTAATATGTACGAGAATTACCCATTCTGGGCAACCTTCTTTACCAAGCTGGGATTTCGGGTTGTGCTCTCACCGCAGTCTACCCGTAAGATTTACGAGCTTGGAATCGACTCTATTCCCAGTGAGTCTGAATGCTACCCTGCAAAGCTTGCCCACGGACATATTGCCTGGCTCATACATCAGAATGTAGATTTTATCTTCTACCCTGCAATTCCTTATGAGCGAAAAGAGTTTCCGGATGCAAATAACCATTACAACTGTCCGATCGTTACTTCTTATTCGGAAAATATCAAGAATAACGTGGATGAAATTACAAGTGGCGAGGTTCGCTTCTTAAATCCGTTTATGGCATTTACAAACGAAGAGACCTTATCCAAGCAGTTAGTTTCCACCTTTACCGCACCGGAGTTTGGTATTTCAGAAGCCGAGATTCGCGATGCGGTATCCGAAGGCTGGAAGGAGCTTGCCGTAGCCCGCATGGATATGCAAAAGAAGGGTGAAGAGGTCTTAAAATACATGGAAGAAAACGGCCGCCGCGGTATTGTTCTTGCTGGACGTCCTTACCATGTGGACCCTGAGATCAACCATGGTATTCCGGAGCTTATTAACTCCTATGGCATCTGCGTTCTTACCGAAGATTCCGTATCACACCTTGGCAACCTAGAGCGCCCGCTTATCGTTATGGACCAGTGGATGTATCATACCAGACTTTATTCCGCTGCAAACTTTGTAAAGACCAGAGAGGATCTGGATATGATCCAGCTCAACTCCTTCGGTTGTGGTCTTGATGCGGTAACTACGGACTGTGTCAATGATATCCTGACCGGATCCGGCAAGATTTACACCTGCTTAAAGATTGATGAGGTAAACAACCTAGGTGCTGCCCGTATCCGTATCCGCTCTCTGCTTTCTGCTCTTCGTGCCAAAGAAAAGAAGCAGGAAAAGCGTACCATCCAGCCTGCAAATTATGAGCGTGTGATTTTTACTGAGGAAATGTATAAGGATCATTACACAATTATCTGTCCTCAGATGTCACCAATTCATTTTGATCTTTTACTACCGGCTTTCCGGGCTGCCGGATATAACATGGTCATCCCTGATGTTCCTGCGAGAGAGTGTGTGGATGTTGGACTGAAATATGTAAATAACGATGCCTGCTATCCATCCCTTATCGTTATCGGTCAGATTATGTCTGCAGTCATGAGCGGCAAATATGATATGACCCATACCGCAATCCTGATTTCCCAGACCGGTGGCGGATGTCGTGCAACCAACTATATCGGTTTTATCCGCCGCGCACTCATAAAAGCCGGATATCCGGATGTTCCTGTTATTTCAATCAACATGGTAGGTCTTGAAAAAAATCCGGGATTTAAGTTTTCTCCAAAGCTGATTCAGCATGGTCTGTATGCCCTTGAGTTCGGTGATATCTTTATGCGCTGCTTATATCGCATGCGTCCATATGAAGCAGTTCCCGGAAGTGCCAACGCACTTCATGAGAAGTGGAAAAAAGAAGTAATTGACTTCCTTGGAAATACAAAGATACTCTCTCATCGCAAATACCAAAAGATGTGTCGTGCAATCATTCGCGATTTTGACAATCTTCCGATTACCGACGAAAAGAAACCACGTGTCGGAGTTGTGGGAGAAATCCTTGTAAAATTCCTTCCGGCAGCCAATAACTATATTGTAGATCTTCTTGAGTCTGAGGGTGCCGAGGCTGTTGTTCCGGACTTAACGGATTTCTTACTGTACTGCTGCTACAACCAGAACTTTAAAGCAGATTACCTTGGGGAATCCCAAAAATCCAAGAAGCTTAACAATTACTTGATTAAATTCTTCGAGTGGTTACGAAAAGATGCCAGAGATGAGCTTGCAAAGAGTAAGCACTTTGAGCCAACCGCATATATTGAAGATCTCGCAAAGCTTGCAGAGCCAATCGTGTCCTGCGGTAACCAGACCGGAGAAGGCTGGTTCCTTACCGGTGAAATGTTGGAGCTTATCCATCAGGGTGCTTCCAATATCGTCTGTGCCCAGCCATTCGCCTGCCTGCCAAACCATATCGTTGGCAAGGGCGTAATTAAGGAAATCCGCCACGAGTTTCCATCTGCAAACATCGTAGCCATTGATTACGATCCGGGAGCTTCTGAGGTCAACCAGTTGAATCGTATCAAGCTTATGCTGTCTACTGCTCAAAAGAACTTAAAGAAGGAGCAGGAAGCAGGAAATAAATAATATCCCTATACGGAAATGATTCTATAAAGGGAAAAAAGAAGAGGCGCACATGTGCCTCTTCTTTTATGTTTACACTTATTTGATATTTACTCTGATTTCAGATTATTTAAAAGCTCCCTAACCTGATCTGCTACGGAGACAATCATAGTGCTGGATGCAGAAATCTCTTCCGTTGCAGAAGCCAGATTCTGGATTCGTCCGTTTACGCCTGCAATAATCTTCATCAAATCACTCGTTTCTTTCAGAATTACCTGGATGGACTCCAGAACCTTCTGCTGGCTGACGCTGCTCTTAGTTGCCGTGTTCTTGGAATCTGCAGCCAACTGGTTGATTTCATCCGCAACAACCGCAAAGCCTCTTCCCGCTTCGCCTGCTCTTGCAGCCTCAATGCTAGCATTTAATGCAAGCAGATTGGTCTGTGATGCAATGGATACAACCTCCTCATTATTCTTCCCCAGCTCGCTGATCAAATCCCAAATCTCATTCATAGACTCGTTCAGGCGCTCGCAGAAGTTAGATACGTTAAGCACATCCATTGAAATTCCGGTACTCTCCTCTGCATTGTTCTCATTGCCCTTCGACATATCATCCAGCGATTGATACAGCCTGATAAAGTGCTGATTAATCTGCTCCACGGTTTCCTCAATTACCTGATTCTGCTCCGCCAGCCTCTGCTTATCATTCTCTACCTCCCGTGCAAGCTCCAATGCACGCTCCTTCTCTTCTTCCACCTCATCCTTCACGTAATGGATGCAGTTTTCTTTGTAATTAAATCCATTGTAAATCGCGGTAGCCATCTTCTGGCAGGTTTCATAACCACAACACTCGCAGTTGATTTTTCTGGACTCTGCCGTATGCTTATTCATATCATTAAATATTGCATCCAGCTCATTTTGATCCGGAATCCGATAGCTGCATTCCGTAGACCGATCCGTATAGGTGCGCAGAAAATCATTCAGATTCAGCTTCTCAAACTGCTTGTTGAGGGCCGTCAGCCTTTGCTTTGGCGTTCTCTGTCTCGCCCAGGCACTATGCTTGGAGTTCTTCTTGCTTTCCTCCTTAATCTTCTGGATATAAAACAGCGCGTCATCCGTCCCCGCTTTGTCTTTCTCAACTGCCGTACCGTACAAGCAGCCCGCGCTGCAATTTAATGCATCCACAAACAGTTCCCGGTTACGTCCTTCCGCAATCTCTTTGGCATGTTTTTCAAAGTAGCTGTAAACATGCTTCTCTCCTTCCACCTGGCGGATGTAGACATCCTCCCCCAGGAACCAGTACACATTTTCTTTTAGACCACCCGGCATCGGATAAATAGAGCCAAGACCATATTCAATCTCGTCGGTACGAAGCGGTCCTCCGATTTTATGTTCTCTAACATATTTCATCAGATGCTCAAAGGTAACATTATAGGAAACATATCCATTGGTATTGGGATCATCAATCTCATTTTTCTTGGCAATACACGGACTGATAAAGGCAAGCTTATCGGTAATTCCCATATATTTCTTTGCGTAAATCGCACCACACATCATGGGACTGTGCACCGGAAACAGCCGCGGAATCAGCTCCGGTATATAGCGTTCAATATATCCCACAATTGCCGGGCAAGGCTGGGAAATTCCACCCTTGAAATTGTACTTCTGCACATAGTTCAGATATCCCCATGTCGTAATGTCCGCACCAAAAGAGATACTAACAATGTGATTCACGCCAAGCTGCTTCAAACCACCCAGCACACTCTCGTATTCGCTTGGATAGTTGGCTTTAAAGGCCGGTGCCAGAAGCAGGGATATCTTTTCCCCCTTCGCAAGATCTGCAAAAAATCTCTCCGTATCATCATTGAATTCACGGGCATTGTGTTCACAGGCATCAATGCAGGCTCCACAGGCAACACATTTTGCAGGATCGACACTGATTCTTGTCTTCCCTTTTGTCTCCTCTGCAACACAGGCTCCAATACAGCTGCAGGCACGAATACACTTATTGCAGCCTATGCAGAAATCATTTGTAAAAACCAGTTGCATTCGCAAACTCCCTCCGTATAGCATTCTTTTGATATAGTATATCATACTTTTTTCCTAGAATCTACCTTTTTGTCTATTATTAGTCTTCTTTTTTATTAACTTTAAGTTTTTTGTGATTAATTTTAATCATTTCTAAAGTTTACATTTTTCTTACCCACATAACAGAAAAATCCACGGCAAACGCCGTGGATTTTGAAATGTAATGCAGCAATTCTAGTTTATATACTCGCCAATCGTATCCTTTGCTTTATAGACAGCAGTTGTAAAGCTTCCATCTTCGTTTCGGAAAATAACGCTTATCCGTAAGTCTGAAATATCATCGGACATTCCATATCCACTAATCCTCATATTCTCATCTTCCTCTATCATATAGTCAAGAAATCCGGTTGCTCCATATACCGTACACTCCAGATAGCTGTCATAATATGAGCCAAAATCAATCCATCCGTTTTGATCGGGATATGCAGTTAATATCGATTCCTTATTGATTACAAAATAATCATCCAGGTTTTCTTTCGTGAGTGTATGCAGCCATTCCCTGATTGCTGCATGCTCTGCTTCCTTTGAATCCTCATATTCTACCGGGTTCTCATTTTCCTTTAAAGTCTCAGCCTCCGCACTCTCATTTTCTTCTGAAATCACAGTTTCTTCCGAGCTCTCACTTTCTTTTGAATTCTCAGCCTCTTCCTTCTTCAGTTCCTCCAGATACTGTTGTACGGCAGTTTCATCGGCTAATGTCTTATCAAGCGGCAGTTGAAACAACGCAGCCGTTCCTTCATAATCTTCCACCTTACGATAAGCTCCACTTTCTTCGTCCATGTGAAACGCGGCATTCTCCCTTCCGAACATATCTACAACGCCCAGATATACTCCTCTGTCCGCAAATATTTCCAGATTATCGCAGGTATACAGTTCATACAATACCCCATCCTGTACAAACCAGGTAAGCGAGCCTCCCATATTTGCATTATTCATATCTGAAAACGGAATGCCACTGACCAATGCGGAAATGCACAGATTGTCAACCTTTATATCCGTTTCGTCCACCCTCTCAATCGCAAAGGCCGCATAGGTCTTTTTCCTGTCAATCTCAGACTTCTTCCCCTCCGGAACATAAGCATCCAGATTTTCGCCGCTTACCAATCCTAATAATGTGATACGATATCCATTGCTGATCTGTGTTTCATTTATTTCGATTGCGCAATCGCTTTCGAAGACATTGCTCAACCTTATATTATGCGCTTCTTCCGCTATCTGGGCCGGATTCAAAAAATGATATGCAGCATAGGCAGTAATACTTCCGGTAGCTAATACACATACGCATGCCGCCACCGCAGCTTTGGGGTAAAAGTGCTTTCTTTTCATGGTTCGATCCTCCTTAGACCATCTTTCCAGAATCTGACGATTCAATGCCGGAGCAGGTTCATCCCTTGCCATTAGAGAATCAAATAACAGGTCTTCTATTTGTTTACTCATCCATGTACTCCTCCAAGTCTTTTTCCAGAGATTTTCTGGCACAATTTAGTCTGCTTTTTACCGTTCCTACGGGAATGCCTAAAGCTGCCGCAATTTCTTTTAGAGACAGTTCTTCCATATAGAACAGTAAAATTGGAATTCTGTATTTTTCATCCAATCTGTCAACCGCCTCCTGTACTGCCTGATTTCTTTCTCTATCCAAATAGCTCAAAAGAGCATCTCCACCCATATCCGGCTGCGTGCCTGCAGTATTTTCAGATAGTTCCTCCTGTGGTGCAATTCTGTTTCGCCATGCATATTTTCTTTTTTGGTTCTTCCATATTCCTATGCAACAGAGAGTAAATAGCTTTTCACATTTTTTGAGTATGTAATCTTTTTTATATTGCGGCATGCAATCAGCCAGGTCTCCTGATAAAGATCGTCAGCAGTAACACTGTTTCGCGTCAGTTGCAGACAAAATGAGTATATACTTTTTCCATAGAGTTCAATGATCTGCTCAAGTTCCTGAATCGTCATGTTTCGTTCCTATCACACGTGTCATTTTAAAGGATAAACCGACTGTCGTTTGTGTCCTTCACCTTTATATGGTAATAACCTTCCCATTGGTTCAAATTCATGTATTCCGAATGCACTTCATCATTTTATTCTTATTTCCGTCGAACCATAGCTCGCAGAAATCATTCATGCACTCTGCTATATAAGCTTCAAAGGGCATAGTTGCACTTTGAAAGGAATCTCTGCCATCCCTGTAGGAGATCACATACCCTTTTTTTACCATTCTCTGCAAAAAAGTCACAATTGTTGTTCTCGCATAGTCGCATCCGAAATGTTTCTCCAGATAGGGACCGATGCTCTTTGTCGGGATATTTTTCCCTCCCATATCATAAATTGCTTTTAAAATAAGCTTCTCATGCAGACTTAGCGCCACACCGTATTTATCTTGAATTGCCAATCTTCTTCCCTCCTATTCTTAGAATCTAAGAATATTATATACGAATATTATTCGTAATTCTACAGTTATAGTTATTTTTTGTAAAAAAAATTACTCCCTTTTCGGATTTGCGTTCCTGAGAATGAATTTTGCTATTCGGGAACTCATTTCCAAAAAGGGAGAAAAATTAACAAAACGGATACATGCCATGCTCTTCCATATATTTTACGGAGGCCTCCAGGTCCTCATACCCCCGTACCTCAAGCAATACCGATGGGCGCTTTTCTTTTGGAAGTGCCTCTGTATACTCCTTGTACAGGTCCCAGGGCAGTTGCATACTTCCCACCGGATGATGGGAATCCTGAAGCTTATCGTTGTCATTGATATGCAAATGCCTTGCATAGGTCGCAAGCTCCATAATCCACTCCGACAATGGTGTATTGGAAATATATGCATGAGCCAGATCAAAGCATACGCCGAACCTCGGCTCATCCTTCATTCGGATTGCAAGCTGTTTTAATAATTCCGGGTCATCATCAAACATATTTTCCATGTAAACCATAAGCTTCGGATATTCCGCAAGTAAGTCTCTCCAATACTTCTCGTTTCGATCCAGCCAGCTTTTCCTGTAGCTTTCCAGGCGAAATGTCGGTATATGGTTCGTATGAAAAATCACAGCTTTCACGCCAAGCTCCCTTGCAATATCCATGCTCTGATGGATACGGTAATCCGAGGCCTTAAAAATAAGTGGGTCATCTGAATTTACACAGATATCCAAAAATACTCCATGGAGCGTATCCTCGCTTCTATCGCGGTCAATGGCTTTATATGCCGACAGGATTTCTTTTACCTTTTCCTCATCGTCCAATACCGACGGCAGGAAAAAGTCATTATATTCAAACCCTGCGTTATACTTTTTTGAGAAACTCAGGAAGCTGGATATTTGATTCAACTTTGGAATACAATAAACGTACTTCATTGATGAACTCCTTTCTTGCCCTCATGTTTGGCGGCTTTGGTTTATCGATTTCTTCAACACTGTAGGCATCTACATTCTGACTTTTTCCTTTCAGGGATAATGCACCGACAAATTCCACTTTTGCCCGCTCTTCAATGGCTCTTTTTACTGTTTCGCTCACTAAGATCTGATCGGAAGCCGCATTGGATTCCAGTCTCGAAGCGGTATTGACCGTATCGCCAATGGCGGTATAATCCATTCTTCTTAAACAGCCGATATTTCCGACAATTGCTTCTCCTGCATTAATACCGATTCCAACATGAATCTCTTTTCCATACAGCTTCTGATATTTTTCCGTAATCGATGCAAACCCCTTTTGAATGTCATCAGCCGCACATACCGCATGAAAGATATAGTCTTCCTCATCCTTCGGCGCATTAAAGATTGCCATGGCAGCGTCTCCGATAAATTTGTCCAAAGTACCGTTCCATGCCTGAATAGAGGCGTAGACCAATGTGAAATATTCATTCAAAACGGTAACAACCTGTTCCGGCTCAAGCTGCTCCGACATGGTGGTAAAGCCTCGTATATCCACAAATAGTACTGCGATATTCTTACGTTCACTTACCATTTTGAGTGCATAGGGTGAAACATCCTCAATCTGATCTACCACTTTGGAATCCACATACATCTTTAGTGTTGCTTCCATTCTCTTTCGTTCCACGAACTGCATGATCATATGCTGAATCAGAAAAATGATGACAGACACGACCGTAAATACCAGAGGAATCAACAGCATAAACCGATATCCCTGCATATTCAAAGCAAATGCAATCGCAAATACGCTAATGCCCCAGCAGAGCTGTCCTACAAAGGCCAGCAAACGCTTCCTGCTGGAAAACAGGATATAGAATATAGTTATGGTAATCCCATAAAAAAGAGCCTGAAACAAAGGGTCCACCTCTACAACAACCTTATCCCTGATAAGAGCCTGCAGAATAGACGCATCTACCATTACTTCCTGATACAGAAAGCGTGCGTCGAAGAAGTCTTTGGGATTGCTGTAGGAAATGGGATCATACTCTCCGACGAGCACCATTTTTCCTGCGATAAGCTCAGGGTCATAGCTTCCCGAAATCAACTGGGAATAGGATATCTTCTGATAGCTTTCCGTATTCCACAACGCATTGAAACCGAACATTCCCTCTGTATCCGGCTTCGGAAGTTCAAACTCTTCTCCGGTTACTTCCTGATATATTTTACATACGGAAACGGCAAATGCGTCATATTCCTCATCCTGATATCTTACAGAAAGAGCCGCATTTCGAATCGTTCCGTCTACCGACTGCTGCAGCGCATTGACAACACCCATAGAGACTACGTCGCATAAATCCGCATAGGGGTACTCTATATGCACTTCCATCTGCCCCAAAATTTCATCGGAGGCAACCGGTGCCGGTGTTTTAAATTCACTGGGCCCTGCTTCCAAGGAAGCCTCCATTCCTTCGAATTCCTCGTCCCTTTTCAATTTCTCCTGATCATCATCTACATCAAATTCCCGGAAGGAAGCATTCATTGGAACGACAACATTTCCGGCTTTTTCGCAGGCAGCTACCAATGCATCATCTCCTGCTTTATCCTTCTCCCCGGACAGATTGACATCCAGTCCGATAACTGCTGCCCCATCCGCAGATAAAATATCCACAAGATTAGCATACTTTTCTCTGGACCACTCATTGTTGTCCCCATACAAAGCCTTTGTTTCTTCATCAATGGTAATAATCGTTATCCGCTTATCTCCACGCTCAAATGGATTATACTTATACAGCGCATTCGTCAGAGCTTCATCCGCCCGATAAAAAACGCGGGTATACGACAGCGATGCCGCCGATATACCCAGATAAACAGCAATAATAACTGTCGTAATCCGGCGGACTTTCGATTTGAGGAAATACCCTTCCTTTTTCTTTTTTTCCGTTCGTGCCATTTCTTTACCACCCTATTTTGACAGTTGTTGTATGTACTCCGTATTCAATTTTTCAAGAGACGAGCTCAGATATTTAAGCAGCGTCCAGACATAGTCCGGGTCCTTTTTTGCAATTGCATCAAAGGCGCGAACATCCATTTTCTGCACCGTCTGATAAATGGGATTCTTTTTATACTGATACACAAATCGTTTATCCGCCTGTTCAATCTTATCCAGCATGGTATTTAAACGATTATTCAAACTCAGTAAAATACGATAGGTAATTGAAGTTGCATTCAGTAAAAGCATTGCAAAATCGGTCTCGGAAACTTCCAATACAATAACCTGTTCAGATACCGCAACAACAGATGCCGAGCGTGGCTTTGACTCCAAAAGGGACATCTCGCCAAAAAAGCTTCCTTCCTCCACCAGCCCAACCGACTGTGGATTGTCCGAAAAAGAATTGATCAGCACCTCAGCACTTCCCTTTAACAATACAAACATGGAATGTCCGGTCTCACCTTCACGGCAGATAGACTGTCCTCCCTGAAAGGTAACCACCTTGCCACAGTCCTTTAGTAAATCAACATCCATAGCAACTCTCCTTATATACAATTCTTTAGGGTTTTCTGAAAAGCTTCCCCACACTTTTCATGATGCGCGTATATTATAGCATATATAGTTCCAAATTCCTACATAAATCACGCTTTTTGCAGCCATAAAAAAATCTCAGCCATATCCTACGATATCCTGAGATTTTTATTTCTATAAATATTTTACTGCCCAGGCACTCTGGTTTGCTCCGACTCCTGTAATACACATGGTAGGATTTCCCGCTTCATCATTCAGTTGGACGATAACCCCTTCAAATTCGATCTCTCCGATCTGAAATGTGATTCTGCTTTCCCCATCAAGGGAGTAATATCCATAAGGCTTCTCTTCTTTTAGTGAATTATTCGGTTTCTCGCTCTGATCCGCATATTTTAGGATTTCGCCGGCTCTTGTAAATTCTACCCGTAATGGTTTGTGCATCTCATTGGAAATATCCAGTCCATGCTCCACCAGATAAAAGGTTCCGCACACCTCCGCTTCGTGGTAATTTTTAGAGCAGAGCATCTCCCCATCCGTGGCAAAAGGGCATACGGTAAGCCAATTATTTCCGGTCCGAAACAGCTGATGTACTCGCGGTTCATGCATTTCACTTTCCACATCAAATCTCTGGTGGTACACGATATAAATCTTACCATCCTGATCCTTGAAGGCACTGTTATGTCCCGGAGATTTGTAGCCATATTCCATGCTTGGGAATATATAATTTCCCAAAAGCTTCACCCCGTAGGGATCATGATGATTGACACGGCGGAAGGTTTTTCCCTCCATATCGACATATGGTCCTTCCAGTTTTTTGGAACGGAACATTCGGATCTGATAACCACCTTCTCTTCCCAGCCATCCGAAGGAAACAAAAAGATAATAATAGTCCGCCACAGAATCGTATAAAATAAAAGGTCCTTCGATGGACTTATGTCCACCACCCAGTATTTTTCTTCCAAAATAAGAATCTACCATATTCTTAGGATCACGCTTCGGATGAATCGGTAATCCGGTCTTCTCATCCATTTCAATCAAAAAAATTCCACCGGACCAGGAGCCATAGACCATCCACAGCCTTCCCTCTTTGTCATGGAAAAGATTCGGGTCAATGCAGTTCGGCCAGCTTAAATTGTTATAGCTTCCATTTTTCTTAAAATATACAGAGGTATCATCTGAGCCGATACATTCCTTTACGTTCGTTTTTTCAATCGTATCACGCTCAAATCCGGAATACAAAATGACACGCTCAAAATGATAGGGGCCACGGACCTGATCCGCGGTTGCCATACAGATACAGGATTTGATATAGGAGCCTGAAGTACAAAAATACATCACATACTTTTTCAGATACGGATTGTAGGATACATCAGGCGCCCATACTGCATATTCCTTCCCTTCGAATTTCCCGCAAAAAGCAAAAGCTTCCCGGTCTCCTTCAAAAAGATTATCAAACAGCGGATTCTCCTCGCTCACACCATCCGCGAAGCTTTCCCAGTACCGCAGATCCTTTGAAACCGCAGCTGTCATATGCGTTCCAAAAATATAGTAATTATCATCATTTCCTACGAATACTGCCGGATCATGAACCGGTGTCTGCGTATGAAATCCTCCAACCTTCATATATTACCCTTCTATGCTTTCTGTAAAAATATTATATATTACTCTCATTTCGGATTTGTGTTCCAAAATGAATTTGCATATTCGAACCAGAACCCGCTTTCGCTTGTAAAAAGCGTAGCGGTACTAAATTCGCAATAAATTGCTCATTAAGTGCCGACGCTTTTTAAACGTTCTGATTCGAATAGCAAAATTCATTCTATGGAACACAATTCCGAAATTAGAATCATTTTACTTTTTACTAAAATTCTTGATATGTTTGACGAACATATTCTTTTTTTATATAATACAAATAAATATTTTTATAAGATTTTTCAAATTAGTTTAGAATTAAATAAAATAATCTAATTTTGCATCCGTTTTATACATCGGATTTGAAACGGAATTATCCTAAGGAGGTATCATCATATGTTACATATTACTTCACTAAACGAAGGTCTGGAAATCTTTAAGGCCTTAGGTTCTGACATGCGCGTAGAAATCCTGAATCTGCTTCTTGAGAATAACAATATGAACATGAATGAACTGGCATCCCGGCTGAATATTACAAACGGAGCACTTACCGGACACATCAAAAAGCTGGAAAACTGTGGACTTATTACAATCTCCAACGAAGCAGCCGGACACGGAAACCAAAAAATCTGTTCTGTCCATTTGGACAAGATCTTAATTGAGCTTGACAAAAAAGATGAGAACGAAAATGTGTACTATACCGATCTAAAGGTAGGTCATTATTCCAATTACAAAATCAATCCTACCTGTGGCCTTGCATCTTCAATGGCTCTTATCGGAGAGGTGGATGATGCCAGATATTTCGAGCATCCGGATCGATATAACGCGGATATTCTCTGGTTTACGAAAGGTTATGTGGAATATGTGATTCCGAACTTTATTCCTGCTTCCCAACGCATCACCCAGATTACCATCTCTGCGGAGCTCTCTTCGGAAGCCCCGGGCATCAATGAGGACTGGCCAAGTGATATCAGCTTCTACCTAAACGATGTATGTATCGGAACCTGGACCTCTCCCGGTGATTTTGGCGATGTCAAAGGTCTTTTCACTCCTGACTGGTGGTTTCCAAATTGGAACCAGTATGGTTTGCTAAAGCTTTTGGTCATCAATAAAAAGGGAACCTTTATCGATGGTCTGAAAATTTCAGATGTTACAATAGACAGCTTCCATCTGGATTCCCGCAGCAGCATCCGTTTCCGCATGAGCGTCGATGATGATGCCGAGCATATTGGCGGTCTTACGATTTTTGGAAAGACCTTCGGAAATTACGGACAGGATATCAAAGTCAACATCCATTATGCTCCACTGGAATCGGTGGAATAAAAGTCAAACACCGGGCGATCCATTTCATCCCATTTTATCTTCATGAGCATTGCATGGCGATTCGGATTATATAATGGATCTCCCACGATTTCCTTTTCTGTTCTCGCATGATAGACCATGATGTCATTTCCTGCTTCATCCTTTGTGAAGGAATTATGACCCGGTCCGTATATTCCCTTGCTCTCATCTGAGGCAAGTACCGGATATCTTTCCTTTTTCCAGCTTCTTGGGTCAAGCAGGTCATCGTTTTCATCCGCAGACAGCATTCCGATGCAATAACAGATTCCGGTCTCGCTGGCAGAATAGGTAAGGTAGATTCTGCCGCCCTTTCGGATGATTCCCGGGCCTTCGTTTACCCAGAATCCTACCCGTTCCCAATCGTAATCCGGGGTTGTAAGCAGCACCTGAACCGTTTTTAAGGTATATGCATTCTCCATCTTTGCGATGTACAGATTGGAAATCTGCTTTCCGACCCCGACCTTTTCTGCCCAGATATAATACCATTCTCCTTTATTCTCGAATACGGTGGCATCTAAGGAAAATGCCTCAAAGGAAAACTCATCCTCCGGTGCCCGCCTCATTTTTCCGATCTCAATCCAGGGATCATTCATCGGGTCACTTCCCTGACACTCCAGCACATAGGGACGGATTTTCCAGATGTCCTCCTTCTCTCCTCCCGCAAAATAGATATACCATTTCCCGAACAGGTAGTGGATCTCCGGTGCCCAGATATGCTTGCTCATCGGGCCGGATTCATGGCATTTCCAAATATACTTTTCTTCTGCCTCTGCAAGCTGGCCAAGGGTTCTTGCTCTTCGAAGAATAATCCCGTCATAGGCCGGAACAGAGGCCGTAAAATAATACCAGCCGTCCTCGTGCAAATATACATAGGGATCTGCCCGCTGCAAAATCCAGGGTTCATTGTACTTTAACTGCTTATCCATCAATCTATGCTCCTCTATTTTTCGTAGTATTTTTTATACTTCTTTACGCTTGAAACCACATACAGGATTCCTGCCAGAATTCCTCCGATCACGGAGACAACAATCATCCACTTGATGTTAAATTTCAGATAGCTCAATGTCACAAAACTGATAATCAGGAGCATAACCAAAATCCACGCAAAAGAAAATGCCATTGTAATCAAACAAAAAATAATTTCTCTTATCAGATCTCTTCCTGAGAATGGTTCCTTATAACCACCATGAAGCAGCTCTTCTGTTGTCGGTTTTCTTCGTTTGCCCATACTTTTATCGCTTTCTTTTTCACCATGTTTCTTTGTTACTGAAGACTTTTGCTTCCCCAGATCGTAACCTGGGAATTCTCACCCAATGCGGTAAACACCTGTGTATCTATTTTGCTGTTTTCCACCTTCATGGTAAGAGCGACTCCGTTGTATACTTCTCCGTCGAAGCAGAGTGTAATATATGGTGTTCCGCTCTCTAACGTCCAATTTCCCTCATAATCCCCGGTGATGGTTCCGTCCTCATTCAGGGTAATAAATACCGGTTTGTTTGTCTGGCGGTTCGCATAATCGATGTCCAGTTTATGAATGATCAGATCATAATCTCCGGCAATGTCCTTCACCTGTATCTGATTGTCCAGGCTTTCTCCGTTGGTCATATAAGGCGCTGCCACAAGCCAGCCATCCTTATTTAAAAACAACTGATGTACCTTCACATAGTGTCCTTCCGATCCATCAGTGGTTCTGGTATGGAATACAATATAGGCCTTTCCATCCTCATCGACGAATGCGGAATTATGTCCCTGGGCAACCTGCCCGACATTGAAGGTTCTCCACTTATATCCCCCGAACAGGCGGACACCGATGGGTGAGTTGTAATTGAAGGTATAGGTATCATAATACGGATCATTTCCCAGCTCATCCACATAATCTCCATCCGGTCTTTCCGAACGGAATACACGAATGTTGTATCCGCCGGCAGCCTCCAGATTTCCGTAAGAGATAAACAGGAAATAATAGTCTCCGATTTTTTGAATGTAAGAAGCTTCTCCGGATACATAGGCTCCACCGGCTATCTTCTTTCCAAAATAAGCGTCGGAATGAATATCCGTCTCATAGCTTACGCTGTAATCCCGAAGTCCCGTTTCCTCATCCAGCTCCAGCATGAAGATTCCGCCGGACCAGGAACCGTATGACATCCACAGGTTTCCATCGTCATCATAGAACACGCAGGGATCAATACAGTTTGGATACATATCGCCCCACTTTTTGTTTTTTACACCATTTTTTACATAGCGCTCCGGTATTTCGCTTTCTCCCAGCACCATGGGGGCATCTGTCAGTCCATAGGTCTCTTCGTCAAATCCGCCATAGATGACGGTTCCCGCATAATCATAAGGTCCGTCTACGGAATCGGAGGTTAAAAGCACCAGATTGGACTTCCAATCATCTCCGTTTGCACTGATATACATGCAATACTTTTCCATGACCGGATTATATACAATATCCGGAGCCCACAGATAGCCATTCCAGCTTCCCGAAGATTCATCCTTATTCCATGCTCTGATCTGCTCCTTTACCTCCTCTGTAAAGGTCGCCTGAAACGCACCGTCCAGACTGGTCCAGTCATTTAAATCCTCTGATTTTCCTGAGGCAAAAAAGCTTCCATACACATAATAGGTTCCATCAAAATCACGGAAAATGGATGGGTCATGACAGCAGATGGTCTTTGCCATATCCCGATCCTCGGTGGGAATTTTTACTACAGGCTGTACCATAGAAAGCTCAATGGTTGCCCGAAGCATCACTTCCTCATCCCCATAAGTAAATTTCACATAAGGACGGAGCTTGACATCCTCATAATCTGCATCCGCAGCGTAGCATACCGTATTTGCATTTGAGAACAGACCTGCTGCGATTCCGGTAATCACAAGCAAACCAACTGTCATATTTTTTATGCTGCTCTTTTTCTTTCTCTTCTTTCCTAAAATAAGAATCAATAGAATCATTGCTACAAGAATCAGTGCCAGGACAATGATTCCGATGATTATGTAAGAAGCGCTCACATTGGAGGTACCTCTGTCTGGAGTTGCTGGAAACGATGTACCCTCGGCAACCTGCTCTCCTATTACAACTCCTGTAATGGTGTAGCTGTCTCCATATTTTAACTGCTCAATCTGTGTCGGCATGGACTCTTCATCCCTTGCCTTAAGTCCATCCAGCGTGTATTTTAAATTGGCAGGGGCACTATTCCAGCCCTTCCGGTTATTCTCTATTGTAAGGGTATAGGTAACCTCTTCTCCCTCCACATAACTGTCTTTATCTGTCGTAAGTGTTACCGTTACCTGTTCTTCCGTTGTTGTGTAGGAAGCCTCTTCGGCCATAACCGGATATTGGACTGCACCTATAAGAGCAACAAAAAGCAGCATAGCCAGAAAGCCGACGGCTTTTTTTAAATTTCTCATACTTTTCCCTCCATTTTTTCTTCTTTCCTGAGGCTTATTATCGCTTACAAAATTTTGTAAGTAATAATAAGCCCCAGGATGCAAAGCATCCGCACCCTGGGGTCCTATTACTTATCTAAATCACATCCAAACAGGATTTCTATTGAATGGAAAGGATATCAATGTAGCACTCTTCACAGGTAATGAAGAAATGACATTCCTCACTGCCAAGTAAGTTGCTTGTTACAGTAGAGGTACTTGTCAAAGTGTTACCCTCACGGTCAACGATTGTTGCGTCAACGGTAATTACATTTCCATCACGGGAAATCTCTAAGGTAACGTCTGCAGCCTTCATAGCAGAAAGCCATGTAGCCCAGTCATCACCCCAGCTGGTCTCATATGCAAATTCTGCATCTCCCCATCCATAGGCATCTGCACGAAGCATTGCATACTCAACATGGCTGTCAGAGATCGTATTGGGATCTACTCCTGCCTCATTCTTCTCATTGATAAATCCGATGACATAGTTATCCCAGTTGTTTACTCCGTCAGAGTAATTCTTTAACTGTACGGTCTTTGTTGCGCCATCTGCAAGCTCAGTAGTCTCTGACCAATCAGTCCACCATGCATTTGTAAAATCAACACTACCAACGGATGCAATTGCATTCTCATCCGGAACAATTACGATTGCATCCTTGATAGACTTAATCTCTACATATGAAGCCTCGTTTGTAAATAAGAAGTAGCATGGATCAGACTCGGTAAGAGCGGTATGAAGGATTGCTGTTGCGGTATTGTCTGTTCCATTGTAATCTACGAAATTGTAGTTGATGGTAAGATCGCTTCCGGAACGGTTAATGGTCATGGTAACATCGGAATCAACCATTACAGAGGTTCTCCAGGTATCCCAGTTACCCCAGCTCCAGCTGTACTCACATTCCGTATCATTGTCGATACCCCAACTGAAGAGGTCTGCACGGGTTACAGCCCACTCCACATGCTTATCGGTTGCTACAGAGTTCGGATCTACATGAGCATCAGACGGCTCATTGGTAAATACAGTTACGAAGTTATCCCATGCATTGATACCATCGGAATAATTCTTTAAAACGATTTCTTTTGTCTCGCCATCCTTGATTTCGGTGGTTGCTGTCCAGTCTGACCAGAAAGGTGCTGTAAGGTCTGTTGTACCAAGGGTATATAATGCATCCTCAGAAGCTACAACCTCTACCACACGCTCCGGTTCCTCGTATGCTACAGTAGGATCACCCATCTGATAAAGTGCAAGGGCCTGACCTGGGGTAAGAGCCTGATCAAAGATGTAAAGCTCATCAAAAGCTCCCTTAAATACGGCATCCCAGTAATTGATACCAACAAGGAAATCGAAGTTGTCTGACTGTGCCATACATCCGTTTACTACGTTGATTGGAATAACATTTCCGTCAGAATCCTTCTCTACAACCTCCTCACCATTTACATAGAGGTTCGCTACAAGCATTGTTCCATCTGTACTTACGTTGTTTGCATCAACAACAAGAGTGATGTTCATCCACTCCTTTAAGTGCTCATCTGCCCCGCTTGGAGCCCATGCCGGCCATAATCCGTCATCTGCCTGATCGTAAGCCCAGATACATGGGAAAGCTGCTCCGTCCTGGTTCCACTCAGCTCTTGTAATATTTAAGTAATGCTGATTTCCGGTTGCATCACCGTGTACATCCGGTCCGAACTGTACGGTTGGCATATAGTTTGCAAATCTGGTTGCATAAATCCAGAAGGAAACGGTATAGGTGTCTCCAACACCATTGACATCTGTAAGCTTAATACCGTTTACACCATTTGTGTAAATAGCCTCTCCCTTTACACCCGGAATATAGGTTTTTGCATCATCTGTAGTCTGTACGATCGGAGTAGCGCTACTATCCTGAACAGCTACCTTAATGCTGTCATTGTCATCTGCTTCATCGAATGAGTAATAGTATACAGGGGTAGGAATTTCCTCTGCGGTTGCTGCCTCGGTACTTTCTACCGGTGTCTCTGTTGTTGCAGCTTCTTCTTTTTTGCCACAGCCTGCAAGTAAGGTTACAGCCATCGCTGTGCAAAGAAGTACACTAACGATTTTTTTCTTCATAATATTCTCCTTCTCTCTTTCCCTCCGGTTCTCTGCCGGAGGGCTCTTTTTTATTTATACAGGTTCTTTCCTGTTGGTCACTAATTTGCAAATGAATCTACAACTGCTTGATACTGCGCAAGCTCTTCATCCGAAAGTACATTGTAGCCACTTGGTCCAAAGTAAGAGATCATTGCTTCTGCGTGATAGTAGTTTGCCTGCTCGGTAGCCTCTGCTGCATAGTCTGCTGCCTTTGCCTTTCCCTGATCTACAAGATCATGGATACCGATATTGTTGAAGTACTGATCGCAGAAGTTCCAGTATCCGGCGATGGAATACCAGCCGTATGGTACCGGTCTTACGATAGATGCAAAGTAATCATCCCAGTACTGTGCATGCTCTTCATCTGTTGGGAACAATGCACGGTATCTTGCCCAGACACCCTCATCCAAAGTCATCGGAACAGGCATGTTGGAATTCTTAAGTGGAACTCCTGATGCATTGGTAATGCTCTCATCCTCGTAGATATCCATACGGGCATTCCATCCATCAACCCCCCATCCCATGAACTTAAGAAGTAAGTAAGCTTCATAAGGATGCTCACAGGAGGTAGATACTCCACCGAGGTACATATTTGCGATAATATTGTGTTCCTTCTCATCTACAACATTTGGTGTTACATAAGGAACGATGTCAAGACCATAGGTATCCTGATATCCTTCGGTTCCCCAAAGATTCATATAGGACCAGAAGCCCTCTGAGAATACCGCAACGTGTCCGGATGCACCAAACCATGTACTCCAGTCTCCGGACCAGTCTTCCATTTCCTGTGTATTCTGCTGAGGTGCTACATATCCGGCAAGCTTAAGATCGGAGAATTCCTGCTCACCGATTGCCCAGTAAGAAAGGTCAAAATCGGTTCCGTCAAATCCAAACTCACCCTTGATTGCACGCTCTGCAGAAGAACATGCAGCGATTCCATAAAGGGAATCCAGACGATTGTAGTATCCAAGTCCGAAATACTTCATTCCGGAACGGTCATCTACGGTTGCATCCTTGATCAGCTGAATCATCTCTTCCCAGGTCCAGTCTGTACGTGGCATTTCCAGATTTAACTTTTTGATTACATTCCTGTCAATGAATACTGCACTTGGCTGGAACCAGGTAGGCATTGCAAAACGTCTGTCGGTATCAAACTTACCGATTCCGTATTCCTCAACCGTTGCCATTAAATTTGCTGTCTCCGGGTCATTCTCTACATATTCTGTAATATCTGCCCAGTACATATTTGCAAGTGCTGTGTCGGAGTCTGTTCCGGAAAATACATCCGGGAAGGTTCCTGCAGCAGCTGCTGCGGACAAGTCTGTGGACATGTCGCTGATTACTTTTGTCTCGACAGTAATATTTGGATACTTCTCCATAAATGCTTCTGCCAAGAGATTGATAGTTGTCTCATCCTCATAATGCCAATAGGTAAGGGTAATCTCTTCTGTTGTAACCCCATCTGAAGATGTTGCTGCGCTACCCTTTGATCCACCTGATGAACTTCCGCATGCGGTAAGTCCAACCACCATTGTAGCTACAAGCAAAGCTGAAATTATTTTCTTTTTCATACGCTCCTCCTTATTCTGTATGAATATATATCCGTCCCAAAAGGGATTGGAAACAATGTGGTTATTCTCCTGTGATACCTGCTCTGTCGATACTCTCGACGAACTGCTTCTGTAACACAAGATACATGATTAAAAGCGGTAGGATGGACAATGAGGTTGCTGCCATTCGGACAGATTCATTTAAGCTCGTTGCCACATCTCCGGTCTGTGCCTTTGAAGTGAAGGCCATATCAAAGTTCTTAAGCTGTACCACCAGGTTGGTCCAGACGCTTGAGGTCGAAAGACCCTGAACATATAATTCCGTCAGATAAGATTCATTCCAATACCATACAAACGAGAACAATGCTACCGTTACGATTGCCGGTATTGCGGAAGGTACCGCAATTCGAAGGAAACAGGTAAAATGCCCTGCTCCGTCGATGGTTGCCGCCTCTGTCAATACTTTTGGTACCTGCTTAAAGAACTGATAGAAAATCAGTATAAAAATCGGAGCATTCAGCCCGTTTCCTAAAAGAGCAGGAATCACGAAGGTCCAAAGCGTACCAAGAATTCCCATCTTGTTGTACAGCACATAGGTCGGAATCATGGTTACCTGACTCGGAAGGATATAAGAAAAAATGAGGATTCCCATCATAATTTTCTTACCCTTAAACTCATATCTTGCAAAACCATATCCAATCATCATACAGATGAAGATATTGCATAGGGTAGGAACTCCTGCGATAACGATTCCCTTAAAGAAGGAAGCCAAGAAATCCATAGAACCTGCTGCATCGATATAGTTCTGTATATAGAGGGTACTCGGAAGCCATTTTACGGAGGTATCTAAAAGATCATCTCTGTTCATAAAGCTTGTGCTTACCATATAAAGCACCGGATACAGATATACAAATCCGATACAGATCAAAAGCAAGTAGATGACGATCTGTTGTCCCGCGCCCTGCTTTTCCCGCGTTCCAAAGATAAACTTGTGAAGCTTTTCCTTGGTAAGCATTTTCTTAATAGTCTCCTGAGCCGTCATAGGTCTTGTAGCTGCGCTTTTTGCGCGCACGCTCGAGCTTCTTGACATTTCGTATTCCCCTCCTTTCAATCTTCTTTGCAAGTCTTGCTTCTTTTTCCAATTCTTTCTTTCGTTTCTTTGCAATTCTGTCATAGGCATCCTTCTTTGATCCTAACAGAAGGAAGAATAACAGAACAATCAGGGTGATCACTATGGCATACATCCATGCCATTGCGGATGCATATCCGTATCCCTTTTCCTTGGTTCCGGAGAACATTGCGGACTTAATCATGTTGATCAGTTCGTTCTGCTCGTTGCTGGAAAGGAAAATGACGGTATATATTGCATTCAAAAGAATCATTGGCTTAATGGTCGGAAGTGTGATCTTCCAAAAGCACTCCCATGCAGATCCTCCATCGATTTTTGCTGCTTCATACATGGATGGATCTACCTTCTGCAGAGCAGACAGGAAAATCAGAATCTGAACTCCGGAATACCATAAAATCATGATCATGTTGGAGAAAAGCTCTCCGATGGAAGTAGCAACACTGTAGGGAAGGAATGCATCAAGGGCATTTACCACCGACTGGGTATTCATTGCCGGAATACTGGATGCACCTTCACTGACCAGCATGTTCATTACCGGTCCGCTTACGATGATGACCGGAAGGAAGAAGATCAATCTAAAAAATCCCTTCAGATGAATCTTACTGTTGAGCATCATTGCAATAATCAGTGCAAACACTGTAATAACAGGGACCTCAACAATCGTCTGCCATATGTAGGTTACCAGTTGTTGCGGAAACTCCGGATTTTCCAGCCAGATCTGTGTAAAGTTTCCGGTTCCCACAAAATTGAAGTTCGTTCCAAGAGGTGTGATTCTGATATTGAACCACATGTAGTAAAAGGACTGTCCCAATGGAATAAGGAGAAACATCAGTACTCCCACAATCCAGGGTGCAACGAACAAGTAACCGTATCTGGCCTCTTTCTTTTCCAGCTTTCCAAGCTTCACTTTTGGTTGTTTCTGCTTTTTTTCTTTGCTCATCTTCTATCTTACCTCATAAGACATGGAAGCAATGGTAACGCCATCCACGGTCTGATCTGCTGCACTATAGTTTACATATACCTTAACTCCGTTGTCATAGGTAACTACTGTCACACCATTCTCACCGATTTCATGGCTCTTAATAAAGCTGCCTGCCACTTTTTCATTCAATGCCTTTAATGCATTTGTGTACTCAATGATTTCATTCCTGTACACATTGTACTGCGAGCTGTAGATATCGCAGGAATTTGTATAAATAAGCTCTGAGGATTCCTCCTGGGTGATGTAGAAGGAAGGATAGGTTCCTGTCTCTACCATTTTTAAGAAGAACTCCTGCTTATTTGCCTCGAAATTCACATATTCGGAATATACCGGCATCACACCCTTTAATACGATGGACAGAAACGGTACGCTCTCATCCTCAATCACATAGCTGGAGGTGTACAGCGGCATATCCAAAAAGCTGTCGGTATTGCCCCACAGATAAGCAAATGGCTGTTCCATGATCAGATTGCTCTTCTCATCCACTGCCTGTATTGCTGTCTGATAGCTGTTGGCACAATCGGATCTGCTGTAAGTGGTTCCGCTATAGGTGTAAGAAAACAGATTGCTTGTAATTCCCGCCAGAGCAAGATTGTCGATTCCCTGCTTTGTATAGCTTGTTGTAAACCTCGAAAGCAGATCCCCCGATCTTTGTGGTGTCAGATAATTGAAGGTTTCATATACATCCATATAGGTTTCCTTCTCATATCTTCTCTTGTTAATTTTCTTTACCACATTGAAGGTCGCATTATTCTCATCCGGGTTAATGATCAGTGCATCATTGTATAAGTAAAAATCAATTCCCTTTTCCTTCGAATCATTGATTAAGGAGGTCAGCTCCTTGGTGCCTCCGATTTTGCTGTCTGCCTGATACTTTGTAATCGGGACATTGTAAAGACCTCCCTTCTGCCAGCCTTTGTAAACAGAAAGAATATCATTTACATCGGAAGCAGCCAGATCTTCATAAATGGAACGAATGTCATCCACTGTTGTCATAACAACTGCCTTCGTTCCCAGCAAAAAGCTTTCACGCTCGGTTCCCAAAAAATCAATTCTGGTGTTGTACTCGTCTTCCTTAATGGAAATGAACTCATTGGAAAGAAGGTAATCCCGGTATGCATTAGCCATTCCTGCGTAGCTTGCCTCGTCCCCGGATAAAAAGATATAACGAACCGATAAATCCGAATGGGTCCGGTCCGACTCTACCAGATGCAGGGAACCGGAGGTTGAGTTGTTACTGGTGGGCTGTGTGTAAAGCTTGCGCTCTATGAATTTTGCATAGGCACGATTGTAATCCACACTGACACCGTTGGGACAAGCCTCAATGGAAGCTCTCATTGCGCCATCCTCTACGATTGCCAGGTATGCAAGCTCATCTTCGGTATGTGCTATACCAAATACCGGTGCCATAACCTTTTCCGCATCCGTGATCATGTTGTATCTGTCCCACAGCAGGGACTCTACCACAGACTCATCAAATCCCACATCTGAACCATAGATCATTGCAGAGTATCCGCTTGCAAAACGGCCTTCCTTATCATCCAGATAAATCAGTGCTCCGTTTCCGTCCGGAATCAGGATATATCCCTCTTTTTCATCCAGATAGGAGGTTCCCATATACGGATACATCGCGATGGTTCCGATGTAATAGTTCTCATTTTTTTCTACGATGGACTCATCCGGAATTCTGGCAACCAGCCCCTCATCGGTAAGGCTGACTTCAAGTGTCATTCCAAAGCCGTATTTATTCCAGAAAAGCTCTGCCGAAAAACCATTCTCTGTATAGGTAATGTTTTTTGTCACATCATCATTAATCAGATCTGCCTGCTTTGTATCATCACTTCCGTTAATAATGGTCACAACAACCGCAGACTTCATTGCACCAAGCCAGGTGTCGTTATTCTTGCCGTCATCGTAGCTTATGGAGGATTCCATATAGGCTCCGGTTGCATTGTCCTCAATGACCAGTGACAAGTCATCCTCATTGACATACATGGTATATTTCGAGCCTACCACCAGACTCTTATGCCCATTGATCGTTCCCGCAGCCTTTACCGTTTCCGGATTCACCGGTGAAACGAACAGGCCAAGTGTAAGTACAAATGCAATTCCCGCGCTTAGGATTTTTTTCATTTTAAGAGCCAATTCGATACACCACCTCTCCGGCTATTGACTGTAAGAAATCAAATACCTGTGACCAAAGCACATAGAAAATAAAGAGCAGTAAACATACAATCAGGATTGTAAATAAGGTAAGTCCGATAATCTTGATTGTCTCTTTTACCGTATAGTTGTTGATTTCCATGATAGAGATGAAAATCAGTACTGCAATCCATGCAATCATGAAAAGCTGCGCGAACTCAACAAAGAAAATCTCGTTGTTGGTTACAACATGTGAAAGTACGAAAATAATCGGAGTAATCACAATGTATGGTGCCATGCTGTAAATGAAGGAGCAGTAAATATGCTTCAGCTTTCCTTCTCCGTCATTGATGGTACACATCAGATAATTACAGCCTACGACAAGAACCAGAATCACAAGGATCAGTCCGATATCCTTGATGATATCATAGCTTCCTTCTCTTACGGTCTTGGTCAAAAATCCGCAGAAATACTTGTTGACCACATACCAGATCATGGTAATGACAAGAAGAATATTTGCGGAGAGGGCAGAAACACGGCCCTCCTTCTTAATTCCATAGCATCCGTCAATGGGGTGTCTCATGAAATAGAACATGTAGCCTATCTGCTTCATGTATTTCTTATTTCCAATCTTTTTAAAGAACGCCCTTGGCCCATCAAGAATTTTCTTTTTCTTATCCAAAATCTTAATGATCTTCTTAGCGACAAACAGAAGAATCAGGATGATTGCGATAGCTGTTAGATTTTTCTTCAGCCATTCGTTACGAATCTCCCAATAGGAATCGGAATATCCGTCGTAATCCTTAGCAAGCTTTGCATACTTTACAGCCAGCTCATAATTTCCTTCCTTGTAATAAGCCTTTCCCATTGCCATGTTCGCATAGTCGAAGAGGTTGTTCATCTCCAGTACCTTTGACAATGGCTCTTTACTCTCCTCATATCTTCCCTTTGAAAAGAGATATAAGGCCTCATGAAGATAATTCGTAAACTCCGTTGGCTCGTATACCTGAATCTGGGCTTTATCGGAATCTAAGACATAAATGCGGTCCTCTTTGCTAATCTGAATTGCTTCAACCTTTGTAGAAAGACCGATTCTCTGCTGTCCGTCATCACTTCCTCCGAATACAAAAAGCAGCTCTCCTTCTTTGTTGTACTCGTAGATATAACCCATCTGGGAAGCAACGAAGATGTTGTCATGATTTCCAACTGCAACCGCAGCCGGCACATCCTCGTATGCATCGTTGTCGTCGATCATGTTCACGCCGGCAATATTTAACTTCTTTAAGGTCTCATTTTGCTCACCACGGGTTACGGTATAAAGAAGTCCCTTTTCATCAATTGCCATATTATCCGGAGTTGCCGGAATATTACTCTGCATCTTTGCTCTCTGGGCATCGGTAAGGACTGCTCTCCAGATGATGGTCCAAAGATTTGCATTGGTGGAGTTCGTCCCGAAATATCCTAAGAAGGTACCGTTATCTACAGGACTGATCTCCACGATTCCATTGGTGTTGGACTCACATACCACATACATGGTTCCGGATTCGTTTACCACAATCTTAATCGGTAAGAAATCCTGTGTCTCACCATACATGGCTGCGGTAGGTCTGCCGTACTCCTGAATCAGATTCCCTTGTGCGTCAAACACGAAGATTTTATTGGCGTCACGGTCTGCCACATAGCAGGTGTGGTTGGAGGTTACATAAATTCCTCTCGGATTGACAAGCGTTTCCTCCCCGAAGGTAAAAAGCAGATTTGCTTCCATATCAGAAACAACGACCCGCTTGTTTCCGCTGTCTAATATGTACATCATTCCATCATCGAGGATTGTAAAATCGGTAGGTGCCAAAAGTGCTTCCTCTCCGATTTTTGTAATGGTCTCATATGGAAGATATGCCGTTTGTGTCTCTGTTACAGAGCCATAGCCATCCACCGTGTAGGTCTTGTAAGGAGCATCCGCCTTAACCGGAGTAAGGATCAAGGATGTTACAATTCCTACGGCAAAAAGGAAGGCCAAAACTTTTATGAAAAGTGTGTTCTTACTTTTTCTCACTGTCTTACCCTCTCATTTCTACTTGATACCGGAATGTGCCATGGTATTCATTACGTTCTTCTGTAACAGACAGAAGAGAATCAGATTCGGCAGAAACATAATCAGTGAAGCGGCTGCCGAAATACCCTGACCGGCTACTGTATTCGTTGTTGTGGTACTGGTCAATGTGCTCATATAAAAAGCAAGGGTTTTCAATGAATCATCATTAATATAGTAGTTCGATGTCTCAAGATTCGTCCAAACCTGCTGGAATACAAGAATCGCAGCGGTGGCTATCGCCGGCTTGATCATCGGAATAATGATCTTAAAATAAATGCGAAATTCCGAAGCGCCGTCCATATACGCAGCTTCAATCAATGAATCCGGCACTTGATCCACGAACTGCTTGATCAGGAAAAGTCCTACCGGAAGTGCAATAAGCGGAAGAATTTCAGCCCAGTAAGTATCAATCATATGCAGCTTTTCCACTACTAAGTATCTCGGAATCATAACCGCACAGGATACAAACATAAGAGCGATCTGATTGATCTGCATCATCATATTTCTTCCCTTGAATTTCAGCTTTGACAACGCATAGGCTGCCATGGTCGAAAAAAGAAGGGAACCGAACACTACGGCTGCCGTGATAAACAAACTGTTAAATACATATTTGCTTAACGGGATTCCCGCACTTCTTGAAGCCTTGAACAGCTTTCTGAAGTTGTCTAAGGTCGGATGCAGTGTGATGAATTTCGGCGGAAAGGCAAACAGCTCTTCCATTGGCTTAAATGCATGGAAAATGATAAAAATGATCGGAAGTCCACACAAAAGCAGCATTGGTAATACAGCAAGAAAAATCTTAATCTGACTTTTCTCAAACTTGCTTGGGTTCATTCTGTGACCCTTATATGCAGCCATTTCTTTTTCCTCCCTTCATCAATCTTTTTCGCCAAACAGATTATTCGATATGGATGAGAATATCTGGACAATTAAAAGTAATACAACGGATACTGCTGCCGCATATCCCATCTCATAACGGATGAATCCGTAATCCTCAATATGGTTTACAATCAGCTGTGCCGCATATCCCGGAGTCGGATTTCCCGCAAGTAATGTGGAAATCGTACCATTCTGGAACGCTCCGACAATCTGCATGACAGCCGCAAAAAGCATCTGTGGCTTCATACTCGGAATGGTTACATAAATCATTTCCTGGAACCGGTTCTTAACGCCATCGATGGCGGCGGCCTCGTAAAGTTCTTCATCTACATTTAAAAGTCCTGCAAGGATTGACAAAAATCCGATTCCCATACTGCTCCACAATCCGATGATGATGACGATTGGAAGCAGGTAATTGGTGTTTACCAGCCAGATGATCGGCTCATTTAAGACTCCGATATCCATAAGCCAGCTGTTGATGTAACCGGTCTGATCTCCGGTAAACATGATCTTCCAGAGAACCGTCATGGCAACACCGGTGGTCATACTGGGCGAATACAGGATGAGTGCACATATGGTTCTTGGCACCCTCGGAAGATTTGCAAGTGCCCAGGCCAGAAGAAAGGCTAAGACATATCCTCCGACACCCACAATCAATGCGTACTTTACCGTATTCGGAAGTACATATTTCATGAAGGTATCATCGCTTGTAATCAGGTTTATGTAATTTAAAAATCCCACAAACGTCGGTGTCTGAATCGCGTTAAAGCTGGTAAATGACAAAATAATTGCCATGACCACCGGCGCAAGTATAAATATTACAAACAGTAATGCATAAGGAAAAACAAACAAATATCCGGTTCTGTTCGAGCGGCCTGCCCTTCCTTTTTTCAGTAACTTACTCATTGCTTATCCCCTTCCAGGTCTTTTACTCTTTTTCCATAATCTCACGAACTTTATCAACCGACGGAACCAGATATTCCTTTATCACATTTCCTTCGCTGTCAATATATCCGAATTCTTCCAGTTTTCGTCCGGTCTCCCGGTTAACGATTTTGACGACCTCATCCACCCGGCTTCGAACGTCATCACCGTTTACCACAATATCATTAAATGCATTACTAAGTTCTCGCTCTGTCATGTAGCTTCCTAAAAGTCTCGGAGCCTCTAAGATGTACTCTGCCTGCTCCATGATGATATTCTTATCCTTTGTAGGATAAGGAAGCTGGGCAAAGGCTTCCAGATTTGCGGTTGGCCAGATATATTCATCTCCATACATAATCTGGAGCATCTGTCCGAATTCCGCCTGAACAGGAGTACTTGACCACCACTTCATGAATTCCCAGGCATCCTGCTCTCTCTGTTCGTTTGATTTGAACATAACCGTGCTCTCCGCACCGCCTGACATATAGCGGAGTACCTCTCCCGTCTCTTCATCCACCACGCCGGGAACCAAAGCGATGTCCCATGAATTTTCAATTTCCGGCGCTGCGTTTAAGATCAGGTTGTAGGAATTAAAGTCTGCGATTCCTATGGCAAGATCTCCATTTCTGAAATGCTGATAGAAGTTTGGAATATCCACCGGCAGATCATATAAGGTAAAGAGCTCTGTAAGCTCTGTAAAGCCTTCCACCGTTGCTTCCGAATCGATCAGAATGTCCTGGGCAGTGTCTCCGTACAAGGCTCCGCCATTCTGGAAAATAAGCGGGGATGTACCGTGGAAGTTTCTCATAACAAGCATGGCTGCAGTCGGATAATATACATTCAGACCTCTCATCTGAAGATCCGGCAGCATTCCGATGAGCTCATCCATGGTGTCCGGTGCTTCCAGTCCAAGCTTCTCCAAAATATCGGTACGGTAGAACATAACATAGAAATTCATGGTCTCCGGAAGGGAATACATCCCGTCTCCGATTACGGAAGAAACCAAAAGTCCATCGCTGTATCTTCCAAACACTTCCTTGTAGTCCTCGAACTGCGTCAGGTCAACAAGGGCGCCTCTGATTCCAAGCTCGAAAGGAATGGAGTAATTAATTCCGGTTGCAATATCCGGGGTATCTCCGGAGGCATTGGAAAGAATCAGCTTATTTGCATCTGTCATAATTGCAAGGTCAACCTCAATTCCAGTCTGTGGGGTAAACTCCTCGTCGATCATCTTCTGCATGATCTCAACATACTGACGCGGGCGGTTTACCCATACCTGGATGTGAGTCTCATCCGTGTTACTTGCGGAGTAAGACTGGCCGAAGAAGGAATAGAAAAACCGCTTGGCTGAAAGCCCCATGGAGGCAAACAGATTCAGCTTCTTCGGAAGACGCGCATCTTCCTGATACAGATAAATGCGGTCAATGGAGAGGTTGTTATCATTAATCAGATCCACAAAGTTTGCGATCTGAGTATTGATCGAGTTTACACTGGTGGAAAGCTCATCTACCCGGTATACCAGCTCGTTGGGTTCTTCTGCCAGGGTCTCTAGCTGTTTTGCGGCAATCAGGAGATAGGAAAATGCTGCCACATCATCCGGCTCCTCTGCTCCTGTATATACCTGAGCCCTTTCTGCAATCTCATAAAGCTGATTTACCCAGCCGTATAAACGATCCTGCACATCCGGAATATATCTTGTAAGCTTTAAATCCCTGTATTTATCCTTGTTGGTTCCGGCTACCTTAGTTACCTCAAGGGACAAATCGCTGATTCCACTCATAATTTCATCTACTGCTTCAAGGGCATATCTTAGATTATCCATGCTGATGGTCAGTGAAATAGTATGCTCACCCGGTTCCAAATAAACAGAAAGCTTATTATCCTCCGAATCCGTAAAGGTGGTTGTCTTGTATTTCGTGGTATACTCTACGGAATAGTTCATAAATGCATCGTTGGGAACCTGTCCGTCAATCCGGATATCCAGAAATACCGGGAAATCACTTTTTTCCGATTGGCGGTAATTCATTCCAATATAGTAATAGCCCGCCTTCTCCACATTGTATTTATATGTAATGGTCTGTCCTGCGGTGGAGAAGGAATCTTCATCTACCACATTTAAGACAGTCTCTTTTGCTGAAAGCGGTTGGATTGCAGAGTCATATTCGCCGGTGGCATGAATGGAAGAATCATTTCTCTGATAGAAATTCTCGGCTTCAATGGTAATCAGCGCATCTCCCTGTGCAATACTGCTTCCGGTGTAGCCTTCAATTTTTTGTGGCGCAGATAAAGAAATATTTCCTAACAGGAATGTTCCCTCGCTTACGGTCATTTCAAAGGTATGTGTTCCTTTTTCCAATTGCAGCTTAAGGGGCATGGAGTATCGGTAGCTTGCGTCCATAAGCTTTTTGTGCTCCCACTGAATGCATTTATTCGGAAGCGTAACCATCTCATTGCCGTATCGGTCGATGTCCGCTTTCTCATCGGAGATCCAGGTGGTCTCAAATTTTAAGTTACGGGCTTCATAAAACGGATACTCCCCATCCACCTTAAAGGAGAACTCAATCGGAAGAATCGATGTGTCGTAGGAGAGATAATCAAATCCCACCTCATAGAGAGCGGTCTGCGGAACATCTATGGTAAGAAGCACCACATCCGAATTGGTCACATCGCACACTGCATTTGCATAGCCATAATTGTCTGTTGAAAGAAGCGGCTCATTCTCTGCTGCAATATTGTCGTTGATCGCATAAACCAGATCCGCGCCGGCATAGTCCGAAGCCGTATAGGTTTTGCTCACATTGGTATAATTGAACGTCAGTCGCTCTGTGCTGTAATTTACCTCTGCAGAGCCTGCGGCTGTCGGGCTCTCATTTCCCTCAGCATACACAACATCTGTGTTTCCAGTCCAACATGCAGAGAGCGCAAGTGCTGCGGCCATAATGATTGCTGTAATTTTTGTAGCTTTCTTCCGTTTCATATTCCGGTAACCCTTCCCAATCCACTCTTTTTATTGTTGCTTTGTTTTAATATTTTTTAAACAAATCTAAATTACTTTAGTTTTTTATATAATACTATCCATCCTATAAAAAGTCAATGATTGCCAAATGTTTCACAAGACTCTCGCATCCCCCGCAATCCCAGTATTTTCAAGGCTTCTATACATTTTGCACAGTTTTTTGCGATATACTTTGGCTAATTTTAAAGCACAAAAACGAGCAGAAAGTTCTGCTCGCTTTGCATTTTTAACCTTTTATATAGTTCTAAAGTACTTTGGAAATTACCAATACATTAACAGAATTATCCGGCAGCATCAACTCAGAATAAGAAGAACCATCCTCATCCGTTCTGATTTCGGCTACCAGTTCCCTTGGCGTTATCCGCTCCTTTTCCTTTCGATTTACATTCGGCGTATGTACCAGCACCTTCTCTTCTGAGAAAAGACTGATCCATTTTGCTCTTTTTACCGCCAGATCTTCATATCGAAGCTTCACCCGTTTGGCCACATCGGAAGGATTTACAAGCTTGATATACACAAAGCGTTCGTCCTCCGTTACAGAATGGAAGATGTCTCTGTTGTAAAATGCCAGTTTCGCATCAAAAGGAGCAAGTCTCGTTTCTTTGGAATTGCCGTAGAAGCCACGGATTCTTTTTCCATCCTCCCCTCCAAAATCAATATGGGCCTGATAGTGCTCGTCGGCTTCCAATTCTTCCATATAAAAGCGTCTTAAATTTCCGGCATACACGCTGCTTGAATAATCTCCCATGGTATATCCCTGTTTTCCAGCTTTATATACCTTAAGCCCGGTTCCCTCATCCTTCTTTCCGACGCAATATTCATGCATGGTAATCCGGCTGCGGTCAAACCGCTTTTTATCCTTATCAAAAGGCTCTCCGGTTATTCCCACTGCAACAGAAAAGCTGCTTCCTTTCTCCCTACTCTTGACCGCAACCTCCACGGAATAATCATGATTGTTTTCCTCTGAAAGCGGGATATAATATCCTCCTTCAAACCGGATGAGGTCTTCCTTTTGTATGTCAGTGAATTTCTGTTCAAACAAAATGCTGTGATTCAGGTTGGAGATAACCGTAATCCTCTCGATTTCAATTCCTTCCTCCAGAAAGACTGCAACATCTCCCCGGGGAATCATCCTCTGCTTTTTCCCATCTACATAGGTCCGGTACTCGGTCTCCAGCAGTGAGTTTCCAAGATAGGTCGCAAACAGCTGCTGGACATAATAGTTTGGTGTCCGCCACACCTGACTGTCATCAAACCAGATTGCATCCGGAGTCCAGCGGTAGGTTCCGTCCGTACTTACCTTATTGAAAAGCGGCGCCGTCGCTGCTAAGCGCACCACATCGGAATTATTTTCAAAGCCGGTCATAACAGCAGCTTCTGCCACAGCTCCCGCCAGGGTATTTTTCTCACTGGAGGCATATTCTCCCACAAACACCTTTGAAACCTTATCTTCATTCAGCGTTCCGTTTTCATAGGGCCTGTAATAATAATTGTATCGGTCGGCGTTTTCCAGCAGATATTCATTGGAGCGGTAATAATGCTCATCCACAATGGTATCCAGATAATCCTTCCTGCGGGAATACCACTCTACATTTTCCTCCACGCTCTTCTTTCCGTCAGAAAAGGCAATGGTCTCTGGCTTTTCCCAGCCTCCGGCTAAAAATTTCCAGCCATTCTGATAGGCTTCATCATCCGCCTGAGCACCGGCGGTTGAAACAATCCAAAGCTTATATCCCGGATAGTTGATCTTCATATGACGGTCAATAGCCTCATAGAATTTTTCAAAATTGGCAAAAAATTCTGTTCCCCAGTTTTCATTTCCCACACCAAGGTAATGGAGATCAAAGGGTGCCTCATGTCCCATGCTGCTACGGAGTGCTGCCCACTTATTTTTCTTTGTATCTGTGCTGATTGCAAAATCAATCAGATCGATAAAATTCTGAATATATTTTTCTCTCAGCTCTCCGCCTGCCGGATTGGCATAATCGCTTCGTGCCTGACAAAGCACTCCGCAGGCCATGACCGGAAGCGGTGTGGCTCCAAGATCCTCGGCAAGCTGAAAATACTCCATATATCCGAGTCCCATAGTCATGGTATAGCCCCATACGTTATAGTTTTCCTTACGGGTTTCGACAGGTCCCACCGAATCCTTCCAGTCATACACATTTTCCCATATATAGGAGCCTTCCGAAATACATCCCCCCGGAAACCGAAGGAAGCTTGGATGCATGTCCTTAAGAGCCAGAACAAGATCCTTCCTTAGTCTGTAATTCTCATTTCCGAGATAATTTGCATGTGCACTGGCACTGCCTTCCTCTTCCCTAACGCCCCAGACATTTTCCGGCATGAGGGAAAACATATCAAGCGCCATGTCTCCGATGCATCTGATCCGAAGCTGTCCGATTCCGCTGCCCTCTGCGGTCATAGGAGCAGCCTGATATTTCTTCCAGGTATCGCTCCCCTCTACCTCAATCGTGCATCTTCCGTAGACAAGGGTCTGGTCTTCATTTACCAGTTCTACTTCCAGCTTTGCTTTTTCTTTCGCCCTTGCCCAAACCGAAAAATAGTAGTTATTTTTTTCTGTTATCGGCATGGATGACTTTAAATTCTCGTCACAAAAGCCTCTGTTATAAAGAGTGGTTCCGTTTTCCACTTCGATATAATAGGCATTTGCATCCGGGTCCTCAAGCCCCAGAAAATCATGCAGACCCCCGGTGTTTTTTACCGTTACCCTTTCCAGATCTCCAAACCAGTACTTCAGCGGATTGTGATTGCGTCCGGTGGATTTTCCGTCTTTTCCGCTTCGAAGATCATAGGTATCAAAGGTAAACTCCTCAAAGGATCGGTTCTGAATCATCTCCGCGTAAATGCCTCCATCTGCGGAATGATTGATATCTTCAAAAAAAAGTCCGTACAAAGTCTTACTGATATCGAGGACCTTCTTTTTTCCATGTACCGTTATCTCGGCCTGTGCCATGCCCTCTGGCAAAATTGTAACCGGATAGGTACGTGTGTCTGTTTTTTCCCCGCAGCTAAGCTTTGCCAGAATTGTAGCTTTGATGGGAGCATCTACCTTTTTTAAAACCCCATCCTCTGTAACCGAATCTGCAGGAATACTCTTCCACTCCACCGAAACTCTTCCGTCCATAAGTGTCCTTGGAAAAGCCTGGTTCTCTGTCAAAATGTGAGGAATATCCGGCAAGAATTTTTCCTTTGCCATCTTAAGAATCTCATCTGCATCAATGGACTCACACATGATGGAAAGGACTTCCTGCTCCTCTAGCGCTTTGCTATAGATGCGAAAATCACTGAGGGCACCGCAGAAATCCGGATCTGCGGCAAACTGGGACCGCCCAATATACAACTGTTTTTCCTTCATCTCTTCAAAGGCCTTCCACCAATTTCGGTAGCTTAAATAATTTCCGCTTGAGGTCTGGCTGATGACTCCATCCGCCACAAGCTCGCCGTTCACATACAGACGCGGTCCCGCGCTGCCGGCTTTTCCGCCCTTTGTTCCTGAAATAGTAAATGCCACATGGGTCCACTGATTCTCGATTTTTGCCTCACCTGCGTCTGCTGCAATATCCTCCCCTGCAAAGCATACGCCCCGGAAGCATCTGGTAAGAAACAGGTATGGCCCCGTCTCTCCCATTCCAAAATCCGCGATTCGTTCCCATACGCTGCCGATTTTATTTCCGGTTACCCAGGTAGATATGGTCATTCCCGTTTCATCTGAGATTTCTTCCAACACGCTCTCCGGCAGTTGCAAAAAGCAGCTTCCATTCTCTCCCCCGCAAAAAAACGCTGCCATTCTTTCGTCTACCAGCTCAAGAACCGGCGGCTGCATTCCATAAGCCTTTGCATGATGCTCCCTGCCTGAGCAATCCGTCCCCATTTCCTTTTTCCCATCAAATGGATACCATGCAACCAGTGTATCTCTTTGCTCTCCCATTCTCTTCTCCTCCATCTATTTCGCTTGATATTTCAATCATATTTCTTAGATTATCACATTTATTTTAGATTTTGTTATAATATTTTACATTATACTTTAATATACGTCAACATCTATGATATTAGATTGAGAATATGAGGCGAAGAAGATGGGGAAAAGATGGAGAAAACTTAGAATTTTGCATTGCTTTTTTATTTTTTTAGATTATAATGAACGAACATTGATAAAGGAAAAAAACTGCCACCGGGTAGTAGATGCGTAAAGCATCCGTTTGTACATCGTTAGGTCATAGAAGATGTACATGCGGATGCTTATTTTTTGGAGGTAGTATGTCAAAATTAAAGAGTTATTTTTCAAAGTCTGAAATCGTTTTATGGATAGCTTCTGTAACGGTAATTATAATTTCGTTTTGTACTTTTGACCGAACGAATTATATGATCCTGTGTGCATCTTTGATAGGAGTTACATCTCTGATTTTCAATGCAAAAGGGAATCCATTCGGGCAGCTGCTTATGATAGTATTTAGTTTACTGTACGGGATTATTTCATATACTTTTGCTTATTATGGTGAAATGATTACGTATCTCGGGATGACAATGCCAATGGCCATATTTTCGTTGATATCTTGGTTAAGGAATCCTTATAATGGAAATACGTCGGAGGTAAAAGTAAACAATATTAGTAGAAAAGAAACTTTATACATGTGGATAGGCGCATTGATAATTACGATATTTTTCTATTTTGTATTAGAGCATTTTAATACTGCAAATTTAATTCCAAGCACAATCTCTGTTACTACAAGTTTTCTTGCAGCATATTTAACTTTCAAAAGAAGCCCATATTTTGCCTTAGCATATGCTTTGAATGATATTGTGCTGATTGTATTATGGGTAATGGCAAGCATATATGATATTAGGTATATTTCGGTTGTAGTGTGTTTTGCGGCATTTTTAGTAAACGATATTTATGGTTTTATCAATTGGCAAAGAATGAAAGTGAGGCAATATGCAAATTGATTTCTATAAGTACATCGGTGTTGGCTCTTGTACTTAATGTAATTCTAATCAAATATATTTGGAAAAGTATAAGGAAGTAGGAAAATTTTGATTAACAATCGTACCCAGAAACTTTCAGCTTGTCAGAGAAAATTACATATAAACGAAGAAGAATAGACGGATTTATCTGTAGCCATCGACCTTTTGGGGATTTGTTTTTTCTTGCATTTACATATAAACAATCAGAAATTATTGAAGTTATATGTAACCTTTGCCTTCCGAGGAGCTTTTTGGGGCTCGGAATTACATATAAGAGACGAGAAATCAGTGCGCTTATATGTAAGCACCTTCTCTACAGAGGTGCATTTGAGCCAAAAATTACATATAAGCGGAGAGAAAGCAGAGTGCTTATATGTAAACGGCACTTTTCAGTGGCTGAATCTAAGCCCCAATTCGTAGTGGCAACAAGATTGACTGATAATAAAAGAAAAAAGGCACTCTCCGGTATGGAGAGTACCTTTTTTGTATTGAAGTGTAAATTCGATTATCGACATCCGCCATGGCAGTTGGTGCAATCCCCATTACAGGAGGATTTCCCATTTTTCTTATTCCGATATATCGTTCTTACCGCCAGTACAACAATTACGGCAACTATGAGAAGTACAATTGCTGTTCCTAAATTCATAGAATCATGTCCCTTTCTGCTGCAAAATATATTTCCTATTTCCCTTTTTACTTTTGTTTGTCTATGAATGAATTTTGCTATTTAAAATCAGAACGTTTAAAAGCGTTATGACTCAATTTTGTGTTCCGGTATATATTTTTTTAGCATCTTTTCCAGCAGCTCCGGTTTTACCGGTTTTGAAATGTAATCTGAAAATCCTACCTCTAAATATTCTGCCTCCACACCATTGATTGCATTTGCCGTAAGCATAATAACCGGAGTATCCTTGTTTAACTCACTTTCCTCCCTGATCCGATAAAAAGCCTCGATGCCATCCATCTCAGGCATCATGTGATCCATCAAAATGACATCATACTGTTTCTGCTTTGAAAGCCCCAATGCTGCTTCCCCGCTTAATGCAGTCTCGACCTGTATCTGTGTTTTTTTCAAAAGTCCCTGGATTACCAGCAGATTCATCTGCATATCATCCACCACCAGCACCCGTGCCGTTGGCGCATGAAACTCTTCCTTGTATTCCTTTGTCTTCTTTACCGCTGATTTTTGGAAGCTTCCCATCGGCTCCGGGTTGATCACACGCTGCGGAATGGTAATTGTAAAGGTCGTTCCCTTCCCAATCTCACTCTTTACCTCAATCTTACCATTCATCAACTCGACTAAGCTTCTTGTAATAGCAAGACCTAAGCCGGTTCCCTCAATGGTACGGTTCTTGGTAATGTCCAGTCTCTGGAAAGAATCAAACATCTTCTCCATATTTTCCTTCGAAATACCTACTCCCGTATCCGTTACCATGATAAAAAGCTCGATATTTTCAGCGTCAATTCTCTCGAAGTCAATCACGAGATTTATGTATCCGTTCTCCGTATACTTTACGGAATTCGTAAGCAGGTTGGTGATAACCTGGCGGATTCTCTGCTCGTCTCCATAAAGCGTTTTCGGAATATTCTGATGATTCTTAATATGAAATTCCAGCCCTTTTTCTTTTGCCCGAAGATAAACCATATTGTAGCTGCTGCGGATCACCGACATCACATCATATTCATTGCAGACAATTTCCATGTTCCCTGACTCAATTTTGGAAAAATCCAGAATGTCATTGATCAGGGAAAGAAGTGCGCCTCCCGCTTCTTCAATATTTGCAGCGTACTCTTTGATTTCCTCAAGATTATCGGTACGCTTAATCATTTCATTCATTCCGAGGACTGCGTTAATGGGACTTCGGATTTCATGGGACATATTCGCAAGAAAAGCCTTTTGATAGCTGTTTGCACGTTCTAACTCTTTTTGATTTTCTTCGAGCTTACGCTGTTCTTCTTTATAGATATTTTTCTGTATGACAACCGTAGTACACATCGCAATGGTCACAATAACCACACTGCCGCAAATACTGATGTACGCCTGCCTCGGTTGTGAAAATTCTTTGATCAGATCCGGATAATAATAGCTAATCGCATAACATCCCAAATCTATGACAGTTGCAATTCCAATGGCTATCCCTGCTATTTTTCCATGAAGTGCCAGGGTGATGAAAAACAGTTCATACACAAACCATACGTTTACACCACTATTTATGCCCCCTGCCGTAACCCAGACCATAGGGATTGCAAAAATGATAAAGGCTACCATAACAATCCTGCCTGCTACACCCCTTTCCTTTTTTTGAGAAATAATCATAACTAAAGGTGTAACAATTACAATGATTGCAACTGCAGAAATTCCGGACATCGTAACATTCGCTCCGAAACATATCAGTAGTCCCAAAAAAGCGGCTACACATCCCATAGACATGAACATCGTTCCGATTCGCTGCTCAATATCCACAGAATGATCATATAGCATTTCTCTTAGTCTAGCCCAAAGATTTTTCATGCAATAAGCCTCCTAGCTTTTTTCATTATAGCAAACCAAAGAGCTTCAAACAATTTATTTTTTGGTCCTACTATTTTTTCTTATTCTGGGGATATCTTTTATAACCAGATTTGTGATATGATAACAAAATAACGTAAAAAAGTATCGTTAAGAGGTTTTATCCGATATGAAATCAAATAACTCTCACAATCATCAAAAAAAGATTGCACTCATCAATGATTTTAGCGGATTTGGGAGATGTTCTATTGCAGTTGAGCTGCCAATCATCTCAAAGTTGAAGGTGCAATGCTGTCCTCTTCCGACTTCCATTTTTTCCAACCACACAGGCTTTCCAAGTCATTTTATGGAAGACTTTACCCCCAACATGGAAGACTTTATTGCAGAATGGAAGAAGCTCAATCTGACTTTTTCCGGTATCAGCACGGGATTCTTAGGCTCTGCTGATCAGATTCGTATCGTCAGCAATTTTATTTCCGACTTTCGGACAAAGGATACCGTCGTTGTTGTAGATCCGGTTATGGGGGACTATGGAAAGCCCTATCCCACCTACACAGAGGATATGTGCAGACGCATGAAGGAACTCGTAAAATATGCAGACATCATTACTCCGAATTTGACGGAGGCCTGTATCCTTACCGATACCCCGTATAAGGAACAGGTAAAAACTTCAGAAATTTTAGAGCTTGTAAAAAAGCTTTCCGACCTTGGTCCTTCCAAAATCGTTATCACGGGAATTCCGCAAAAAAGCTATATCTGCAATTTCTGCTATGAGGAGGGAAAAGAACCTGCTTTCGTGAAAACCCATAAGATCGGACAGTCCCGTTCCGGAACCGGAGATATTTTTGCGGCCATCATCTCTGCGGATGCTGTAAATGGCATACCTTTTTATGATTCCGTAAAAAAAGCGTCTCTGTTTATCAAGAAGTGTATTCTAAGTTCTATTGAACTGGATATTCCCCTTACAGACGGGGTATGCTTTGAAGAGGTTTTGGATAAATTGAAGTAACTACCATTTTTGATTTAGATTCCAAATTCAGAGAAAAAAATTATTATACATAAAAAGGAGATTTTCCATGAAAAAAGAAATGACCATTGTATATAAAGTACATAACAATTTGTATGTAAATCTGACCAACCGCTGTTCCTGTGCCTGCACCTTCTGCTTAAGGCAGACCAGAGATCACATGGAGGATTCCAATTCCCTCTGGCTTTCCCATGAGCCATCCTTTGAGGAAGTAAAAGAGGCATTTAAAGCCTTTGATGTAGCTTCCTATGATGAAATCGTCTTCTGCGGATTCGGAGAACCTACCGAGCGCTTTGATCTGATTCTTGAAGTATCCAAATATTTAAAGGAAACCTATCACAAGCCAATCCGCATCAATACCAATGGTCAGGGCGATTTGATCAACAAGCGCTCCATTGCCCCAAAGATGCAGGGACTTATCGATACCGTATCCATCAGCTTAAATACTCCGGATGCTGCAAAATATCACGAGCTTGTCCGCAGCGAATTTGGTGAAAAAGCCTTTGATGCAATGCTTACCTTCGCTAAGGAAGCCCGAAAGTATGTACCAAACGTGGTTCTTACCACCGTTGCAACCACTCTGACACCGGAGGAGGAAGCCGCATGTCAAAAAATCTGTGATAATCTTGGTGTTACCTATAGAATACGCCCGTGGGAAGACTAATCCCACAGGCGTTTATTATTTCGATTACTTTATGGAATTCCTACTGAAGGTCTGATAAATTGATTCTATCATATGCCCCATTTTTCGCAGCTTCCGGATGAGGTTCCAGACCTATTATGGTAATCTCATTTTGATTTGGTCCATATACCCAATACATCCTTCTAGCTCCGCTTTTTTTGTTTTCCAAATAGGACTGCCACACTTTCATTCCATATCTTTTTGATAACGGCTCGATCTCATGTGTATTTAGGCTTGGATATTGTGGATCACTCGATAATTTTTTGAGTGCATTTCCCCATTTCTTATATAATTCTTTGTCTTTCTTGCTTATTACACCACTATGGTAGCTTTCCTGTAAATTATTCCACAGCATTTCCATCTCTGGAATCCCCATTCGTATGTTAAATGACACAGTAATCCTCCACTAGAAATCGGATAAATCGATTGCAGGAGATGCTTCCCCTAATTTAAAATTGCTAATTGCTCTATCCATATCATCTAAGGTTCGAGCTGAAATGCTATCCGGAACAGTTAATTCCCTCGGCTCAAGTATAATACATCCATTATCATATTCCTTAACATTGTAATATTGATACATTGCGCCTCTGAGCGTAACTCTTTTTTTATTATCAATATGAACTGTGTAATCTTTTACTGCTGTCATGATTCTTTCCTCCATAGCGTCAGGTGGGATATCCTACTTAATATTATAGTATACACTCTAATAGAATCTGTCAATAAAAAAGAATTATTCATTTGTTTAGGGCAAACCTTATTTCAAGACAGCCGGCTTTCAAAATAGTGTTATGAAATATTATCTTCTCCAAAATGGCTTCTTTTCCGGTTCAACGTAGACCGTATTCTCTCTATATCGCTCAATAAAGTTCGGATCAAACTTCTCCAGCTCTTCTTTTACCCAAGTGTTCAATGTGTAGGAGCCAGTTCCCATTTCAAACCAATTGATAATATCCCAAAAAATTGTTGATATTACTAAAAGTTCGATAGGTACGTCTTCCTTTGTATAAAACGTGTAAGTCGTTTTTACTCCATACTTTTTATGTAGCATAATCTCTGCAACAAGCTCTTCATTCCGATAAATGCATAGATATATCCCACCTTTGTGGCCAAACCCTACCTGATACTGTGAATACACATTTCCGTCTTCCCAGTAAACTTCTGTGATTCCAATGCCATCAAAAAGATGTTTCCCTCTTTTAATACATTGATAAATCATTCTGTCAGCTTGTCCATCTGACATAATTGTCGCAGCTTCACCCTTGAATGTAATATTATCTTCTGTAAACTTCTTTTCGTATACATTTTTCACGCTAAGAAAATAATTCTTTGAAAATCCTTCTAATGAAAAACCCCCACTATGATCGCTATCAAGTCCTTTTCGTGGATACGCTTTTCCCAGTAGCTGACCACCTCTTGTTAGCTGATATTCATATTCCCCCGCCCCAACAAGCACTCGCTCAAACAAATACTCCATATTCTTAATCCTCCTAAATTTAATCTTCTTCCACCATCATCTTTTGTGTGCAGTTCCACAATACCTCATGGAAGAGAGAGCCACATATAATTCAACCATTTCTTCACTATTTATCTGTATTTTTTTGTCCAGACACAGCCTATAAAAGTGGCAGCTTACATATAAGGCAATCAGTTTTTCTTTATTTATCTGTAGTTTCCGGTCAAATCGCAGTTTTAAAGAGCAACAAATTACATATAAGTCTAACGCATTTCTCTCCTTTATCTGTAATTCATATCCCAAATGCACTTTCCAAAGGCAGAATCCTACGTATAAGTTCTCAAATATTGCTCCCTTATCTGTAAAACGAATACTTTGACCGATACATTCCACAAAGCAGACTGTCTTCCCCCTCTAAACTACAAACTGTTCTAATCAATATTGTACTGTATTTTTTCCAACTCACTTAATTCTTCGAAGGGATACTGCTCCTTCGCATCCTCAAGAAGCATTTCCAGTGTCATGTACGGGAATCGGTAAAGCTTGGAATAGTAATTTACATATACAGTTTCATGCTTTGGCATATAGGCGATTCCATTTTCCACAACCTCCATCAACCCGTAATCCGCTGCATTTAAAATCAATAGATTGTCATATACATCAAGGGCAATGGTGTTGTATTCCTCATATCGCTTGATATCTACTACCGTCGGATATTTTTCCTTTGAAATATGCGCAAATTTTTCATTCTCCAAATCAAAGATACGGAAATAGCCGTCATCTCCCTGAAGCGCAAGCCTCGTATCATTTTCTATGAACCGGATAAAGCAGTCCTGATAGCTGTTGAAGGTAATTTCGTGCAGAACGGTATAATCTGTCGTATCCAGTATCCGAAGAGTCTGATCCATACAGCAGATTGCAAGCATGGAGCCATCCTCTGATACCGCAAGGGTCTGATCCGACAGCATGGATATCTGATACTCATCACACACCGTTTCCTTTTGTCCTGTGGTAAGGTCAAACATGTCCACCCCGCCATCCGAATTTACCGCATACGCATGGTCATAGTCCTTTGCAAAAGTCCAGGATGTCGTATAGGCGACCTCCTTGTTGGTACTGTATAAAATCTGCTGTCCCGGCAAATCTACGACTACCAACCGGTGCTCTCCGTTATCCTCGCAGAAAAGCACCTTGCTATTATCTGTAGATAACACCACCTCCAGATTTTTTGCATCTTCCATGGCGCAAAACTCTGTCGCAGTCCCAGCTTCAAGATCCATAAAAGTAATGATTCCATCATTCTGCACACATGCAAAATGACTGTCATCGATAAATACCGGCTGGCATTTGTAATATTCCGTATCACATTCCCAGTCTAAGAGGAGTTCATCCGAATCGGTCTTATAGAGAAGATATTCGACGGAATTACTAAGATAGTTTGGAGCTACAACATAATAGGTTTCTTCCGGGGAAGTGTACATATCACTAATTGTTTTCCCGTAATCCTCCAGCAGCTTTAGACCTTTTCCCTCATGATACTTATAGACATAAAGCTGTGTATCTGCCAGAGAACGAATGGTCACGACGCCTCTCTGTACTTTCATCTGGGAAATGTGAACCCCCAGATCATAGGTGCTTCCATACTGACTCGTTCCCTTGGTAAGATTATAGATTTCCAATTGCCCATCTGCCTCTCCGAAGAAGCAAAAGCCTGAGCTTTGGGCAACAAGTACTTCATTGACACTTGAGCTTGCCGTTTTTTCTGCGATAAGCTCGCCGGTATAGATATCAAAGGCATTTATGGTCTGTCCACCCGTTACAATCAGACTGCTTTCCATTTCTCCTGTTACTTCGCTCTCATAGGTATGGGCATTCATTTTCACCGAAGAACTTGCCTGATTCTTAAAATCATTTGCCCATGCGCAAAGTCCATCCTCCAATCGATACATTTCCACATGGCTGTAGTTCATATCATATTCCATATAAAAATCATCATAGTTGTAGGCCCGTGCGGCAACTGCAACCATCTGTCCATCCGGTGCAAAACGGATATCCTGAATATAATTATAGTCAGAAACAATTACCTGCTTTTCCTTCGTTTCCCGGTCATAGACCGTAACATAGCCATGGGTATCCCCCAACTCGTCGGTTCCGATGCCAGTATTCAAATGACCTAGTGCCACCTTACTTCCATCCATGGAAACCGCCACATTGCTGGTAAATGAAAAAACGATTTCATTTGTGATTTCATCCGTAATGCTTCCGTCCTTCAAATCCACAACATCTGCCCATTTTCCGCCATATACCAGGGCGATTCCGTTTGCTTCATCGATCTTGCAGTAGGAAACATAACTCATATCCACCTTCCAGACCAGTTCTCCGTTTTCATCTACGGAACGAATTGAATTACTATCACACACAATCGCATTTCCTTCGTACATTCCCACGGAAACAACGTTCTGTTTTGAGCCATAGCTGTCCTGTTGTACCGGAATGGTCAAAAGAAGGGACAACTCTTCTGCGTCCCACACATAAACCAGATCCGCAGAATCTACGGAAATAATTCTTGTAGTGTCATCGCTCATGGCAAAATCCTTTACATTCAGATTGTGGCGAATTAAACCATCCAATCCGATTACATTTCCGGTATCATATGCATTCAATGCCTGAGAGAGCGCATACTGGGCCTCTGCTACATAGGGTCTGTCATTTTCCTCGGAAGGAAGGGCAGAAAGAGCGATCAGTACAGCTGCACGGCGGTCTCCCTCCTCCAACACAGAAAGCGAGGTATCTGCCAGATACTTCGATTGGTTTTCCAGTTTTCCTTCGTAATTCTGCTGAATCAGCTTTGCATTATATGCACTGTATGCACCAAAGGTAATACCAAGGGCTGCCGCTGCGACTGCTGCAGAAGAGACAATGGCCGCAATTTTCTTCATCCGGCGCTCTCTGTGGCGCTGTCTTAAATCATCAAAACTGCAGCCCAAAATCGGAGCAGCAAGACGCAGAAGCTCCATTTTCATTTTCTTATTTATTTCTTTTTTGCTTGTGCCCCGGACATCTGCCGCCAGAGGCTCTACCTTTCTGCCATTCTCATCCACGAGAAGCTGCTGTGGAAAAGATTCGTTCGGCTCCCCTTCTATCAAAATAGCAAGCACACGTTCCCTTCCATGCATGGAAATAAAGGTAGAAATCTCCGTCTGCACCCAATAGGACTGTGGTGTTCTCGGAGAACAGATGACCAGCAGATATTCCGCCTCCTGCAATGCGCCTGAAATATTGTCTCCGAGATCACTTCCGATGGGAAGCTCCTCCTGATCCCGGAATACTCTCTGGATTTTCTTTTTTCCGGTCTTTTTTGCAACCGACCGGGGAACCTTGAAGGTTTCCAGTCCTTTATGTATTTTCTTTGCAATATACATATCCAGCTCAGAATGCCTGTAACTGATAAATGCATCATATCTCATAACAAATTTATCCTCCGTATTGCAAAAGGGTTATTTTTCCCGTTGTTACAACAAAACTGTATCATTGCCCCAAACATATTTCAACAAAAAAATAGACAGCCATTACTCTGACTGCCTACCCGAAAATACCTTCTGGATACAAGATGCCTATATATTCATCACACTACCAAACGGTAATAAGTTCCTTATCATAATTTGTCTCCTTTAACACTAATTTTTACTGTTTCACCAATCCGACAATCTTCATATTCCTCTCTTTCAAGGTAGAATATGCTGACATAGTCATTTTCTATAACCCGACCTCGTACAGGATAAAATGTTGATACATTTGTTCCTGGCGAAAGTGTCTGCACAATAATATTCTCAGTTTCAAATTTTTCTTCCACCAATACCTCAAAATAATATTTGCGCCTAACAGCTTTTATATCCGTTCTATCAATATCTTCATATAGGACAATCAGAAAAATCATAAACACTATTACAATATATGAAGGATATGCTACCGATTTTACAAATATTGCTAAGAGTATTGCAGTAACCAAAATCAATAAAAATATACTACGTCTTTTATTTTGTTTTTTCTTATATTGCATCTCTTTCGTTTTTAATTCCTTCGCAGTATACTTCTTAATATAAAGATTTTTCTTATCCTCTTCTGTAAAATATACTTCTTCACCTTCACGTATCATATACTTACCATGCTTCAGAATATTGCAAACTTGAAATTCTACAATTTATTTGACTTGCATAACTACAAACTGTTGCTGCATCTAGTTTCATGTTTCTTCTCCCCTTTGAAATATCTTAGATAATTCTTCATCTAATTGGTATTTCTTTGTATTATATATATGGTATATTTCATCAGAATTTCCTATATATACGACATAGCACTCGTCTCCAACTTTTAATAATTTTTCATATTTTTGAAGAACCATCGTATAACTTCCATCCCAAAATTTAATTCTACAATTATTATCAAACATTGCATTATTTAAGATTTCAATACGTGCCACCTTTTTTATTACAATTTTCATATTGCCTACTTTAATATTATGAATCAACTTACTCATAGACAAAATTTTTCTAATTCCCCAGAAAACTGCAATAAACCAAACCGCAACTACTATAAGTACAAACTCCATTACACCCCCAATCATCTGAAAATTTGTTTGTCTCCATGCAACTAAAATAAAAAAATACCTACAATTGTAAATATATATCCAACTGCTAAATTAAAATAACACTGGCCTTCTGCCAAAAGAGTTTTCTTTGATATTTGTTGCATTTTAATCCTCCAAAAGAATATCCAATTCAACATTTTCTATTTCACCGAACTCTATGTATACCTTGCACCTTCACATACCATATAGTCACCATGCTCCAGAATATTGCAATTCTGAAATTCTGCAACTGATTTGATCTGCATAACTATATACTTTTGCTGCATGTAGTGCCATATTTTATTCTAAATGACTATTTGCAATCACTATTCCTATATTTTTCAATAAATGAAGGATCGTATTTTTCTTTCAAAACTCGAACTACGCAACTTTGGAAATAATCTCCGTCATCTGTCTCTATTTTAATAATATATGTTCCACTAAACTTTGCAACTATTATTAATAGTACTATTTTCCCGGCAAGTACTCAACAAATATACGAAAGTAGATTTAATAATTCGTCATTCAATAATTCGTATTGCTTCAAATGAACCTAATGATAAGAGTAATGAATGTATGGTTTCCCCATATGAAAAACAGCCTATACCTAATAATTTGAAAATATTAGGTACAGGCTATTTTATTATGCGGTATACTTCTTTAATGTGGCACGAATTGCTCCGACACCTGCATTTAATTCTTTAAAGTATCCGATTACCTGATCTGCCATGCCGATTCCGTAAAGGTCAACACCAAAGATCTTCACATTGGAAAGGATTGGCTTCAGCTTCTCCTCCACTCCTTCGTTGTCTCCAAGCTTAATGTCTGAAACATATGGACAAACCGTATCCAGAAGCGGGTCCGGACTAAGCTCAAAGGAGTTTCCGTTGTCATCCACTGCCATTAAGTAACGCACCCATCCGGCAAAAACAAGGGGAATCAGCTTAAGCTCTGCGAGCGGTTTTCCCTCTTTCTGATAATTTTTAATGGTCTCACCGAAACGAATGGCAAGCTTCTGCGAGGTATCTGTGGCAATACGCTGTGGGGTATCCGGCATAAACGGGTTCGGAATACGGACACCAAGTACAGTGTCGATGAATTCCTTCGGATCAAGCACTCCCGGATTGATGACTACCGGAAGCCCTTCCTTATATCCGATAATCTTTACCATCTTTTTAAGCTCTGCGTCCTTCATCTCCTCGGATATCTTGGTGTAGCCAAGAAGACATCCGAATATTGCAAGGGTGGTATGAAGCGGATTTAAGCAGGTGCAGACCTTCATGCGCTCCACCTTGTCTACGGTCTCCTTTGTGGTAAAAATGAGTCCGCCTTTTTCAAGCTCCGGCCGTCCGTTCGGGAACTCATCTTCAATTACCAGATACTCGGTCTCCTCTGCATTCACAAAAGGAGCAACATAGGTATTCTTAGAAGTGATCACCGGTTCAAGCTCCTCGATTCCATCTGCCTTTAAGATTTCTTCCACGGATGCGTCCGGTCTTGGAGTAATCTTATCAATCATAGTCCACGGGAAGGAAACCTTTGACTTGTCATTGATATAATCAATAAATCCCTGGTCAGCAAATCCGTTTTCTACCCATTTTTCCGCAAATCCCTTCATTGCAGCATAGAGCTTGTCTCCATTGTGTGAGCAGTTGTCGGTACTCACCATGGCAATTGGTTTCTTACCATTCTCATAACGATGATATAACAGTGCTGCAACCTTTCCGATATAGCTGGCCGGCTTCTTCGGGCCGTTTGCAAAATCCGCTTCTACTGCCGGAAGTACCTGTCCTTTTCCGTCTACAAGGCTGTATCCCTTCTCGGTAATGGTAAATGTCGCAAGCTGAAGGGAATCCTTTGCAAAAATCTCTTTTAAACGTCCAAATTCAGCATCATTCTCAGAATCCAGAATACAAGACTCGGCGATAGAACCCACCACCGTCTTCTCAATGCTTCCATCTCCCTTTAAGGTAACAAGTATGGAGTAGTTATCGTTAGGGCGGTATTTTTTCTCAATGATTTCATAATCAAAGCCTTCCACAACGGTAATTCCCCTGTCAAGTACACCAGCGTTCAGCAAATTCTGTACAACATTCGCCTGAAAAGCACGGAAGATATTTCCTGCACCAAAGTGAACCCAGAATGGATTCTCCTTGGTTTTTGCAATCATTTCTGCTCTGTCGTATTCCGGGAGCATATAGCCTTTTTCTTCCCATGCAGCTTTTTCCTTTAAACCGTTCTCATTTAAAATCATGGTTCTTCTCCTTTTCCTATAACCAAATTATCGTTTTTCGATTCCTCTGGTATGGCTCTTTTCAATAGCCTCCCAAAGTCCATTCAAATAGGTTGCTCCAAGTGCACGGTCGTACAATCCGTATCCCGGCATTGCCACTTCATCCCAGATCATTCGTCCGTGATCCGGGCGGATCGGTCCGTCAAAGCCGATATCGTAAAGTGCCTTCATGATTTCGTACATATCAAAGGTTCCGTCTGCGGAAAGATGCGCAGCTTCCTCGAAATCCGTTGGGCTGTTGAACTTTAAGTTACGGACATGTGCAAAGTGAATTCTTCCCTTTAAGGAACGAATCATATCCGGAAGATCATTTTCTAAGTTTGTTCCGTAAGAGCCGGAGCAGAAGGTAACACCATTATGCGGATTGTCAACCATCTGCATCATGCGAAGAATATTTCTCTTATTGATGATAATTCTCGGAAGTCCGAATACGCTCCAGGCCGGGTCATCCGGATGAATTGCCATGTTGATATCGTACTGGTCACATACCGGCATGATTTTCTCAAGGAAGTATTTTAAATTCTCAAAGAGCTTCTCATCATCCACATCCTTGTAAGCCTCAAAAAGCTCCTTCACGCGAGCCATTCTCTCCGGCTCCCAGCCCGGCATGATGCTTCCGTTCATGTCCCCTGCGATAGACTCAAACATCTTCTCCGGCACAAGATTGTCAACGGCTTCCTGTGTATAGGCAAGCACCGTAGATCCGTCAGGGCGGACTCTTGCAAGCTCGGTTCTTGTCCAGTCAAACACCGGCATGAAATTGTAGCATACCAGATGGATATCCTCCTCCCCAAGATTCTTTAAGGTCTCAATGTAATTTTCAATATACTGATCTCTCTCCGGTGATCCAATCTTAATGGCATCGTGAATGTTTACACTCTCAATTCCGGCAATGTGAAGTCCTGCTGCCTCAACCTCATCCTTAAGTGCACGGATGCGCTCTCTGCTCCACACCTCTCCCGGCTCTGTATCATAAAGTGTTGTGATTACCCCATGAACTCCCGGAATCTGTCTAATCTGCTTTAATGTAACCGTATCGAATTTTGAACCATACCATCTGAGTGTCATTTCCATAGTTTTTTACCTCTCCTTTGCTTGTGCTGTTTACTGATATTTTTAGTATACCTGCTTTTCTAAGAATTACCATTGAAAAGCTTGTTTCCTATATTGCAAAAGTTGCGGTTAGAGATTATCATTAATACAGAATTCC
>JBJENM010000163.1:0-26522 GCA_051880175.1 Agathobacter sp.
CCGGGTGGATTCAGGACTTGCACCTGTTGGAAACGTGCGCCGCTAGGCGCACTTTGCAAAAGACACCGGTCATTTCAACCGGTGCCTTTTTTTGAAAAAGATTTATAAGGGAGAAAAATTTTTACTTTGAAACCTCTGCCTCTGCTGCAAAACGATCCTTGCAATTCTGCTCATCTACGGCATATACATCCTGATAACCAAGACCATTTACGGTATCCTGCATTTCCTTTAAGAGACTATTGAATTCTGCCTCATCCTTTGCAAATACCATCTGCCATGAATTTGATACGATGACCTGCTTACACTGCTCCTTGATTGTCTGAATATCCGTAGAATATTCCGGTGTAGCATAGTTTGATCCGGGTCTTACAACCAGCATATTGTTATTCTTTAAGTATTCAAGAGCTGTTCCTGCATTATCATGCTGGGTTGACCAGTTCTTGGAAAGTGTGGTTGCTGTTCTCTCAAGATAGTCATCCCATTTCTGGTAGTTATAGCAGATACCGGTAGCTTCATCCACATCCACAACGCCAACTGCCTTGTAGTTCAGTGCAGAAATACCATCTGCCCAGGTACCGGTTCCCCACTCTTCCGGAACCTGAAGATTCTCTTCGCTCTCAATAAATGCCTTTACACCAAACTCAGTAAGATATGGGTTGCCATTCTCGTCAATATCCCAGGTCAGGCCCTGTGGTCCGCAGGTACTTCCGGATGCTGCTGCTGACATCTCGACTCCTTCCGGAGAATACAGCCAGTCAATAAAATCGACCATTCTCTGTGGGTCCTTTGTCTGGCTTCCTACCATGATCGTAGTTGACATCTTACCCTTTGGCATTGAGCCGTAGGTTGCACATTCCATATCGTCAATGATTGCAATTGCAAATCCCTTGCCCTCTGCAGTGTTTGCAGCATTGTTGTACTGGCCGTTTCCAAGCCATGGCCATAAGGAGTATAACACACCGCCGTCCTGATATTTTGCGGTCAGGTTGTCAAAATTCTGAGTCGTAGACTCCGGATCTACGAGACCTCTCTGATTTGCCGTAAATAAGAACTTTAAGGCTCTTACATATATACCATTCTCATCAATGACACTTTGAATATCCGTTCCATCATCCTTTGCCATACAGAAGCCCTGTGGCTCATATCCATACAACGCACAGATTCCGCCTGCATTCTGCATAATATCTCCATCCCAATCCTTGAAAAGAGAAAATGCATATACGTCCTTACCGGAATCTGACTGTCCGGCTTCTGCCTGCATTGCTTCCATGACATCCAATACATCCTCAAGGGTTCCCATTTCCGGAGAGCCGATTCTCTCATAGATATCCCAGCGAATGGATGGTGCATTTGTGGGATTTGCCGCATCGCAAGGCTCTGTTGCCGGCTGATTGGAAATCTCACTCGGAACTGCCCAGGTCCCTTCCGTTCCTGCTACAACCTCCATATCAGCAATTGCATCCGCATACTTATTTAAGTTTTCGCAATTGTCGAGATAAGGTGTCATGTCAAGAACCAGTCCTGCAGATACCAGATCCTTTAAACGTCCGCTATCGGAATTTGTAATGATGATATCTCCCAGATTTCCATTTGCAGAACGGGTCTGATACAGCGTATCACCGCCTCCTGCTACGTTCGGTGCGATAATATTCAGTTCCATATTAAACTTATCCTTAACCACCTTTGCAAACCATCCGGTCTGAATTCCCTGGAAATTTGCCTGGCTGTCAAATACATCAATTGTGAGGAATTCCTCATATGGTCCGCCGTGGGAACTAGTGCTCTGCGCACCTTTCTTTTCACTTTCTCCACAGCCTGTGAACATGCTTACAGCCATCGTGGCACATAAACCAATGCTGACAAATCGTTTTAATGTCTGTTTTTTCATAAAAACCTCCTAGATAAACTTATAATATTTATTTATAAGAAGTCAACAACTTCTTCTTACCCTTTTACAGATCCGATCATGATACCCTTAACAAAATTCTTCTGGAACATTGGGTAGATGAACAGAATCGGAAGTACAACGATAACGGAAATCGTCATACGAATGGACGTCGGTGTCTGCTGGGTTACCAGATTTGCTACCGCTGACACATCTCCGGACTGTTTTACCAGTGTTGCAAGGGAGCTTGCCTGATTCAAATATGTATACAGTAAATACTGTAAGGAATACAGCTTCTGATCGGTGATGTAAATCAGGGTATCCTGGAAGGAATTCCACTGACCTACTGCCGCCCAGATTGCAACGGTGGCAAGAATCGGCTTACAGGTGGGAAGAATGATCTTACCGAAAATTGTAAGCACCCCTGCTCCATCAATCTCCGCTGCCTCCTGCAGGGAATCCGGTATGGATTCCACATAAGTTTTTACCATGATGATATTGAAGGGCTGCACAATGGCAGGAATGATATATACCCAAAAGCTATTCGTCAGGTGCAGGGTCTTCATTGTCATAAACATGGGAATCAGACCTGCATTGAAATACATGGTAATAACCAAAAAGCGATACCAGAATTTCCGATGCCACATTTTTTTCTGTGTAAACATAAATCCCAGATAGGCAGATGCCATTACGGTGCAGGCTGTACCAATGACAGTTCTTGCAACGGATACCAGTACTGCCGTACCAAGACCGCTTAATTGAAATACCTTTATGTAATTTTCAAAATGAATCTGTTTCGGAAGAAAATTGATCATTCCGTTCGCACTCAAATCATTTGCACTGATGGAATTGATGATCAGGTAGTAGAACGGATACGCACATATCAGGGTCAGGAGTGCAAAAATGGTATAATTGACAACCTGAAACACCCGATCGGCCGGTGTTTTTTTAATTTTTGTAGTCGTTTTACTCATTTCACTTCTCCTTTAAATGATACTTTCACCACGTGTCTTCTTCGATACGAAATTGACAATCGCCAAAAGTACAACGCTGACCAGACTCTTTAACATTCCGATGGTGGTTGCCAAGGATAAGCTCTTACCGGTCATACCAATGTTGTAAACATACAGATCCAATACCTGAATGGACTGCTTGTTAAAGGCGTTCTGAAATACAAAATACTGATCCATTCCATTATTTAAAAAGTTTGCTACAGAAAGCATTAACATTACAAAATAGGTTGGCATCAAGGACGGAATCGTTATATTTTTTATAATTGCCCATCTTCCGGCTCCATCCACCTTCGCAGCCTCGTACAGCTCCTGATCGATTCCGGCGATTGCAGCCAGATACATGATTGCTCCCCAGCCGAGGCCTTTCCAGGTGCTCCACAGAATCATCTGCAGCCACACATGATCTCCGCTGTCGAGAATTTTAAGAGGCTCCGTAATCACCCCAAGATTTTCCAACACCGTGTTGAGCATTCCTGTACTGGAGAACATACAGAAGGCAACGGAATAGACTAACGTCCAACTGATAAAATTCGGCAGAGTGGTCAGCGTCTGTACGATGTTTTTAAACCATTTGCATTTGATTTCGTTTAAGAAAACAGCAAAGAGCACCGGCAGGAAAGAAGTCGCAATACCTAACAGACTCATTGCAAAGGTATTTTCCATAACAACAATCAACTGCTTGACCTGTGTCGGATTACTAAACAAGGTCTTAAACCACTTGAACCCCACAAACTCGCACTGGGAAAGCTTTAACGGTGCACGGTAGTCATAGAATGAGTAGATCCATCCGTGCAGCGGAAAATAGGAAAACATAAAGCATAATACTAAAAATGGAAGTATCAGCAAAAACAGTTTCTTACTCTCCCAATCCTTTTTTTTGTTTTTCATTTCATTTCCTCCTCTCGATTTATCCAAAGTATAGCTTTTGCTTTCTTTTGCAACTACCGAAAGAATTTGACATGTCAACTATGATTTTTTGGATTTTTTTGGGGACAAATCTATTTTTCACTAATTTTTTAGGGTACGAACCACTAATTTTCCACGTAAAAAAGCCCCTTGAATGAGATTTCCTCATTCAAGGGGCTTTTTGTTCATGCCAGCGTCCCTAACAAAAGCTGCAGATCTCCTCCGTCTCTTTTCTCGGACGGAATACCGGTTCTCCGGCGCCGTAGCCTAAGGCAATTACCGAAGTAATCTGTTCCTGTTTTGGAATACCGAATACTTTCCGGAGGGCATCTGCATCACGCAGTCCCATAATCAGTGTATCCAGTCCTCTGTTCTTTGCTGCAAGAATAAAATATGCATTATTCAGTCCTAAATCATAGGCTCCCCACTTATTGCTGAGCTCATTATCCGCCTGACCTGCGGTAAATCCCGATACATCCTTCACAAAGCTGGTAACGATCAGAGCGGATGCCCCTACAACACGGGCCTGATTTACTTCCGGAAGCGCTGCCTTCACCTTTTCCATAGTTTCCGGTGTATTTGCCACATAATATCTTGCGGTCTGGGAATTCTTCCAAGATGGCGCAAGCTGTGCTTCTGCAATGATTTCTTTGATTGTCTCCTGGGAAACCGTCTTTCCTTCTTCGTATGTCCTGACTGCTCTTCTTGCCTTTATCAGTTCCTCAAATTCCATGATAAACCCTCCGTCTCGTGTATTTCTATTGATAGTACCACTATATTACTTTATGGATTTTTCTTCAAGTGTCTTGCTGTCATGATAAAACCGATAGGTCGCCTTTCCCGCTTCCTTTGCCAGATAAAGTGCCCGGTCTGCATGCTTATACAACCGCTTAAAAGAAGCTTTTTCATCGATCTTCTCCCGTTGATCGAGAAGTTCGATTCCGATTGTAATCGACGTAATTGCCCCACAGCTGCACTGTTCCAGTTCTTCACGGAATTCATGAATCATGCTTTGCGCCCACTCGGTCAGGGATACCTTATCGAGATTATCTCTGTAAAACAGACAGAATTCATCTCCTCCGATTCGACCGGCAATCACTTCCTGTTTCTGTCGCAGGATTACCTTCGAAAGCGCAACTAAAACCTCATCGCCGGTCTGGTGTCCGTATGTATCATTTACCTGCTTAAAATTGTCCAGATCCAGAATTGCAAATGCACCGGAACCGCTCTGGGCAATAAAAGAATTTACCGCATTTTCAAATCCCCGCCTATTGTTAATTCCCGTAAGAGGATCCGTAGCAGCGCTCTCTTCCACCTCACTTAAGTATCGATAGTGCTCTGTCAGATCAAAGACCCACAGAATCTGTCCCTGCGTGGTTCCTGCCTCATGTAATGGTTCCACCCGCATCTCGTATACATGGTCATTTTTTTCCAGTCGCTTAGTTTTTCCCTCGAATACAGCTTCAATTTCTGCATTTTGGTAGGCATCCTCATAATCCTCCAATGCCCCGAAAATCTTATGAATAAATTCGTTGTGGAAAAGAATATGATGGGAATTGTCAATTACCATAACGCCTTCCCTTCCCAGGTCCAAAGCATTATTTACTCCAAGCTCGATGGAATCCAAATAGCTGTACTTTACAAGTGCTCTTCCTACAAAGATTGCCGCGCCCACAATTCCAAGCGCCGGAACCTCATACCCACCCAACAGCTTTGTTGCCTTTAAAAGGAACGGCATCCACATACAGATAGTACCATACAGTAAATTTACAAGTCGCCTTTTTGCAAGTTCTCCCTTTTTTTGAACTGTGCGGACTCCGATTACAAAAGCTCCGATACAGATACCTGCATTATAAAAAAGATATCCATAAAATGCAGGACCATAGCTTTCAATCTCCATCCTCGGAAATGGTCCATCGTAATTCATAGAGATTCCCGAATACATGAGTCCGTTTTCTTCTACGGTAAACATGAAATACATGATAAGAATCGAGCAGACCGTCTCTATTGCATAAACCCATTGCGGAATCCGTACTTTACAGAATTCAGAAACACAATAGGTCATGGACATCATACATAGCATCGTGGCAAAGTACTGCAGCTTGGTAGCCGTATATACCCCGGCTACCTCATAGGTTGTAATTTCGATCAAAAAGCCAAACACATACATGGCGGAAAACGTCAGAAACAATGCCGTAGCCAGCTGTGCTCTTGAATTTTGGACCGTAAGAACGTAGAGAAGAGTTCCAAGTGTCACAAAAAGACCGATGATATGGATTAGTATATACAGCCTCTGTGAAGAGAAATCGCAGAGATAATATTTTACAAAAGATAGCACAAGAAAATGTGCCGGATAAAAAACATAAAAGAAATACCTCCCACCGATTGGCTTCTTTCCTTTTTCTCCGTTATAAAAATACAGCGGAATAAGGGCAAACATAAAGCCTAGGAAATACAGCCATTCATATACATCCCAGTCATAGGGCATAAAGTGAATTCGGCGGTTTACCAGGATTGCTATAATAACAACCACTTCCAGAAGGCAGGTCTGAATACAGAAGAGCCGCGCTTTACGCTTAAAGCTTCCCCCATAATAGAAAATCATGGTATAACAGATCGGTAGAAGCACCCAGCCGCCAATTGCACAGGACACCACAAGAAGAACCGCCACCAGAGCAATTCTTCCCCATTTTGGTAACTGCCTGCACTCCATTGCCGTAAGAGATAAAAGAGCTAAGAGCAGATCAAATATGATGTTCTGCCGATAGCCGTATTCCTCATGGAAAAAAACATAAAACGGTATGCAGGATATAATTGCAAATACAACCATACGTGAAATATATCTCTTTAAATCGGACGTATGCCGAAACCCTTCTGCAATAAAGAAGCACATAATCGGAAGTGTCAATCTTCCAAACAGATGCATCAATTGTCCCAGCGGAGAATAAAATTCCACAAATCCCCAGGCGGTGTGGTCAACCACCATCGCCACAATTGCAAGGTACTGTAATTGTGTGCGACTAAATCCTTTTTCTCTCATTCTTCCTCCCATGTACCTTCACATTTCCTTCCACGTTTTGATTGCATTTTAAGCATATCTACACTTATAAATTCGTATAGTATATTCCTGTCAGCATCTGTACGACGATAGATACAAGCGTAATCATAACCCAGCAGCAGAAGCCCATAGCAATGGGCTTTCCGCCCTTTTTCACAAGCTGCACCATATTGGTGTTAAGTCCGATGGCACACATGGCCATTGCGATAAAGAACTTTGCCAGCCATTTCATTGCCGATACAAAGCTTGCAAAATACCAGATACTAAAAGCATTCTCCGGAAGAATTCCAACAACGGTTGTAATGACAGATGCCCCGATAAAGAACAGGATAAACCACGGAAAAATCTGTTTGAAAGAAAAGTTACTTTTTCCCCCACCCTGTTTCTTAGCTTTGCGCATCTGAAGCAGCGCAAGTACCAGCGTAATCGGAATGATTGCAAGGGTTCTGGTCAGCTTAACGGTTACTGCCGTTGAAAGAATACTGCTGCATCCATAGATTCCTTCCGCCGTAGATGCCGCCGCGGTTACAGAAGAGGTATCATTTACTGCCGTTCCTGCGAAAATTGCAAAGCCCTCAGACCCCATGCCGATGGCATGTCCGAAGGTCGGAAAAATCAAAGCAGCAAGGACATTGAATAAGAAGATTACGGAAATCGACTGTGCAATTTCCTCATCATCCGCATCGATGACCGGTGCGGTTGCTGCAATGGCAGAGCCTCCGCAGATGGAAGAGCCAACCCCCACCAGAATAGACACCTTTGCATCCATTTTGAGTACACGCTTCATAACCGCCGCTACGATCAGCGAAATGGAAATTGTACAGATAATCACCGGAAGACTCCGTGTTCCTACTTTTGCAATGGTTCCAAGATTTAAGGAGAATCCAAGAATGATAACTGCCCATTGCAGAATTTTCTTAGAGGTAAACTTAATGCCCTCTCTCATTAGATCACTTACTGCAAACTTCGGTGCACATAAGGTAATAATCATACCAATCAAAATCGCAAACACCGGTGCTCCGATAACCTCCAAGGAGAAATTTCCAATATTTAAGCCTCCTAAAAAGGTCGCTACCGCCGCCACAGCGACGCATAACAACACACCGATACCTTTCTGCTTTAAAAACTTCATTTTTTTGTTCCTTCTTTCTTTTATTTTTTTCTTTTATTCCGAAATAAGCTCCTTAGGAAGCCACTTCATCAATATCCTTGCCAACTTTTCAAATTCAACCGGCTTCTCCGTAAAGTCATTGATTCCGGCAATGCGAAACAATTCCTGTGTTCTCTCGGAGGTATCCCCGGAAAGTGCGATAATTGGTAAGGATTTGTAATATTCTGCTTTTGTGCTGTCCTTCTCATCAACTGCCAGCTTTCGAATCCGCCCGGTTGTCTCCACCCCATCCATAGTTGGCATCATGTAGTCCATAAATACTGCATGATAGGTGTTCTTTTGAATCAATTCTATTGCCTGTTCTCCGGATGTTGCCGTATCAACCTGCAATTGCAGTGGCTCTAAAATCTCTTCCGCAAGCATCAGGTTCAGTTCCGTATCGTCTACGATAAGGACTCTTGCCTCCGGCGCGGTAAACGATTCCTGCTTCCACGCGCACTTTTTTGTGTTCATGTCCTTTGACTGCTCGTCTGCCTTTTTCTGCTCAATTACGAAGAAAAACTCAGAACCTTTTCCGTAGGTACTCTCTACCTTGAGTTCCCCGCCCATCAGCGCAATAAAATCCTTTGAGATGGAAAGTCCCAGTCCTGTTCCTTCCTTCTTGTGATTCTTCTTTGTATCTACCTGTGAGAATGCCTCTCCTAACTTTTTTAAATCCTCTTCGCGGATTCCCTGTCCGGAGTCCTTTACCCCGAACCGAATCCGATATGCCTCCCGGGTTTCTTCCACGATTTGTGCGGATAGAAGAATATATCCGCTGTCGGTAAATTTAACCGCATTATTCATCAGATTAATCAGAATCTGCCGGATTCTAAGAGCATCTCCCACCAGAGCTTTCGGCATTCTGTCATCAATTTTTGTTATCAGGTGAATCGGCTTATTTCCGATGCGTTCTTCAATAATCATCTGCACATCGTCCACTAAAGGAAGCAGCTCATATGCATCCTCCACAATTTCCATCTTTCCGGCTTCCAGCTTGGACTGGTCCAAAATATCATTAATGATCATAACCAGCGCAGAACCGGAGTTTTTGATATTTGTCATATATTTTCTCTGCTTTGGTGTAAGATCATCCCGAAGCAGCAGCTCTGTCATTCCCACAACCGCATTCATCGGTGTGCGAATCTCATGGGAGACAATCGAAAGAAATCTTGACTTGGAAGCATTCGCCGCCTCTGCAATTTCCTTTTGCTCCTTTAATTCCTCCGTATACCGATAGTGCACGGTATCATCTACCAGCAGGTAAACCTTTCCCTGAGGCATCTCATTATATACAAGCTCTTTTTCCTTTGCCGAATAAATCCGTTCTCCAATATAGAGGGGATGATCCGACGAAATCGCATCCTGAATCTGACTGATAATTGTATCTTCTTTTTCATGAAAATCGTCAAATATCATCTGGGCAGTCCGGTTTACATATTCCACCTGATAATCTCTATTGACCGCAATAATCCCTTCGGATACCTCATCCATCACATAATCCTTTGCAAGCTGAAGGGTATCTAAAAGATCATATTTAAAAATAGCAACATACATAAAGAGGGAGCTGATGGTATATCCCATTACCGTAATATCATAATTTCCGGTAATTCCAATCATATTTACAAGGAAAAACGCACTCTCTACCGCAATGGATACCACTACGCACAGCAACCGGCTTCGGGCAACCGGGTGCATTTCCTTTTGCACGGTACGAATCAATTGATACATTCCAAAAACGATATAAAACACCAGCACTGCCATATAGATGTTGTGCCAGATGCCATGACCGTACTCAATAATCGGGAACAGTCCTTCCTCTACATACGTAAAGGAGGAATAGTATAACGGCTGCCACTGCGAGGTAAGCACCAGTAAAAAGGTCACTGCATGAAAGCATGCCAACCCTATCAGCCCCCATCTTGGCATCTTGATCTTACATACTGCAAGCATAAATACAAACAGGGAAAATGGAATCCAGACTCTTCCCAGATAAGACAGCTGGGTTGCCATCAGATATTCCCTTTCTGTTTTTGCAAGCATCTCCAGCAAATACCCCGTATTGTTTACAAGCGTTGCGACACAGTTAAAAAACAAATAGCCATGGAGTGCAATTCTCCACTTTGCAAAAATGTAACCGGCCTCAAATAACAGAATCAATATGCTTAGATACTGAATGATTAACAAAACATGATACATGATATTTTCACCTACTCCCCTTATCCATTACAAAAAAGCTTCTCTGTGTTATTGTCCTTTCTCTATTTCATCTAATTTTGCCTGAATACGCTGCTTTACCATCTGTGCAATTTCCTTTTTATTCATCCCCTGATATTCTTCATAATAAATTGCGGGCAAAAAATGTAGCTGCGTGGTCACAGGCTTTAAGTTATTTCCGTTCATCGCTTTATAGGAATCATAGAGAACCACCGGAACAATGGCAGTCTTTGTCCGAAGGCTGCAGCTAAAGCACCCTGCATTAAATTCCTGCAGCGTGTTTTTGTTGTCTGCGTAACCGCCTTCCGGAAAAATCAGGAAGTTTCTCCCTGATTTTACCTGGTTGATGACCTCTGAAATTGCAAGCGCTTTTGCTTTCATATCCGTAAGATCGATGGGAACGGCATCTACGAGACGGCTGACCTGGCTTGCCATAATCATTCCCGCCTTTTTTTCCTCCCACAGCACTCCGCAGGGAGCCGGCAGATGCGGCATGATGGACAAGGCATCATATTTTCCCTGGTGATTGGGATACATAATGTAATTGCCTTCCTTCGGAAGATTCTCAAGTCCGAACACCTTTGTTGTTGTACGGCTGGTTTTCCGCATAAATTCCATAATCCGGCACGCATGCAAAAAGCGCTGCTCCCTGGTATATTTTTCTTTATGGGCAATCATGTATTCCGCCTTTGGAATGGCATATAAGCCGGAATAAGGTATGCTTAAAGCTACCATTCTTATAAATCGTAAATCTTTCATCTTCTCCCCTATCTTTTGTAACTCCTTTGGCTTTTACTTAAAGCTCTTTTTCCTCCATGACACTCATATAAGCCGGGCGGATAATTTTATTCATACAAATCAGCTCTTCGATGCGGTGTGCACTCCATCCTACAATTCTTGCAACTGCAAAGATTGCCGTATACAGTTCCTTCGGAATTCCCAGCATCTCGTATACAAAACCACTGTAAAAATCGATGTTCGGGCTTACACCCTTAAAGATCTTGCGTTTTTGGGCAATCAGCTGTGGAGCCAGCTCTTCGATATTCTGATACAAAGCCATATCATGCTCTCTGTGCTTTTCTGTCGCCAGTTTTTCCACATAGGCTTTAAATACCCGCTCTCTTGGATCGGACATAGAATACACGGCATGTCCCATACCGTAGATCAGTCCCTGCTTATCGAAAGCTTCTTTATTTAACAACTTTGACAGGTAGGCTGCGATCTCCTCTTTGTCTTCATAATCCTTTACATGAGCCCGGATATCTTCCATCATCTCCATGACCTTCATATTCGCACCACCATGCTTTGGTCCCTTAAGTGAGGACATTGCCGCAGCGATTGTGGAATACGTATCGGAGCCGGAGGAGGTTACTACTCTCGTGGTAAAGGTCGAGTTATTTCCGCCGCCATGCTCCATATGAAGAATCAACGCAGTATCCAAGGCCTTTGCCTCCACCTGGGTATAGCTTTTATCCGGGCGAAGAAGCATCAGCAGATTCTCCGCTGTGGAAAGCGTTGGGTCCGGATGATGGATAAACATGCTTTCCTGCTTCTCGTAATGATTGTAAGCATTATAGCCATACACTGCCAATAATGGAAATTCACTAATCAAACGAATACTCTGGGCTACCACATTTGCGATGCTGGTGTCCTTTGCATTTTCATCATATGCAGCCAGGGTTAGAATACTTCTGGTCATGGAATTCATGATATCCGAAGATGGTGCCTTCATGATGACATCTCTGGTAAAATTGGTGGGCAGAGTGCGGCACTCGCCGATTACTTTTGCAAAATCCGCTTCCTCCTCTTTATTCGGAAGCTCGCCAAACAAAAGCAGATATGCAATTTTCTCAAATCCCAGCTTTTCCGGTCCCAGGGATTCAATCAGCTGCTCTACGCGGTAGCCGCGATACCACAGTTTTCCATCTGCCGGAACCTTTTTCCCATCCACAATCTCTGAGGAAATAATCTTTGAAATATTGGTAAGTCCTGTTAAAACTCCATTTCCATTCAGATCCCGAAGTCCAAGATTGACTCCGTACTCATCGTATAGGTTTGGTTCAATATGATCATTTTTTTCACATAAATCCTGTGCCTTTTTTGCGTACTCGTATGATTTTTCTACTACCATTCATTAGCCTCCTTTTTATGCCTTTATTACATCTTTCGGTAGAAACATCCGAAGTGCTTCTTCCATTTTTTTGGGTTCAACCGGTTTTTCCAGATAATCGTTAAAGCCCACTCCCACATAATAATCCTTTGCTCCGGATATGACATTTGCAGTAAGGGCGATTACCGGAAGCTTTACATATTCCTCCCCCATCTGTCGGATCCTTGCAAGAGTCTCTATTCCATCCATCCCCGGCATTAAGTGATCCAGCAGAACCAGATCAAACTTCTTTTCCTTTAGTTTTTCAATTCCGGCCTCCCCGCTTTCTGTCAGGGTAACCTGTACCTTTGTTCTCTTTAGAAGAGCCTTGATCACCATGAGATTGGTCCGGTTATCATCGATTACCAGAATGCTTGCCTCCGGCGCGCAAAGACACCCATCTTCCTGCTCCTTTGCCACAGGTGCATCCATTTTATCCAATTCAAATACACCGATTGGTGTGTGATCTACAATTTCCTGCTCCAGCACGAAATGAAAGTCTGATCCCTCACCGTACACACTGGATACTTCAATTTTGCTACCCATCTGCTCTAGAAGACGGCTTACAATACTCATTCCCAGTCCGGTTCCCTCGATATTCCGATTGCGTTTTTCATCCAATCTTACGAAAGCGGAAAACAGCTTATCCATCTCCTCTTCCTTCATTCCGATTCCGGTATCCTTCACCGATACCAAAAGAGCAATTCTATTCTGCTGCCTTTGCGCTACATCAATGGTAAAGGTAACGCTGCCCTTATGTGTGTACTTTACTGCATTCGTAAGAAGATTTGTGATCACCTGCGTGATACGCACTTCATCTCCGTACAATCTGCTGGGCAGATTCGGACTTACCTTTAATCGAAATTCTAAGGATTTCTCTCTCAGTTTTGCAGAAACCAGATTACAGGTATTTCGAATAATATCTCTCGGGTCGTACTCTACCGGTATAATCTCCATTTTTCCCGATTCAATCTTAGAAAAATCCAAAATATCATTGATAATGCTAAGAAGCAGCTTACTTGCATTTTTTACGATGTGGGCATATGCACGGATTTTCTCGTTTTCTGCTTCTCGAATAATCATCTCATTCATCCCGATAACCGCATTGATCGGAGTTCGAATCTCATGGGACATATTGGAAAGAAACACATTTTTCGCCTGGTCCGCACGAATCAGTTCTTTATTCTGCTCTTCAACCGCTTTAATGATGTTCTCCTGATTTAAGAGCTTGCGCATCTGTTCATCGATATCCTGAACCGTGTATACAAATATCGGATTTTCTCTGCTAAATCCCTTCATTCTCTGGAAGGTAAGCCTTACCCAGACATACTGCCCCACCATGTTCATCATAAGTACATCCAGGGAATACTGCTTTTTTTCTTCCAGCGCATGAATCACATATTCCGGAGATGACATGGTAAAGAACATCTTACGGTCTTCTTCCTGAAACATATTGGAAATCATGTTACGCCAGTCCGAATATTTTAGATCCATAAAGCCCTGTGTATCTCCGCCAACCTCCGTGATATTGGAGTTCATGCAGCGATCATCTTTTAAATTTACAATCATCGAAAACAGATAATTTTCCTGAATGGTATCAATCTTTTGTTTCTCGATCTGATTTCTCTCAAAGGCATCATCGTAGGGACTGATAATAAATCCGGCCTGTTCCTTGGAAATGCTTACCAACTGGTAAAAGTATGCCTTTTTCTCTTCTCCGATGGAAACAACTATACTTCCCTGATGTCTTTCCTTTTCAAAAAAGGTTTCATCCACAAAAACTTCGTATTGTCCCCCTACATTGGTTCCCTGCTCTGCATTTCTGGTATAAATACAGCCAAAGAAATTGTGAAGGGACCGGTCCTGTCCAAAATAATTTTCCCAGAAGGGTGTTGTTTTTATGGGCTCATATACCTTATTCACTTTATCAATGAAATAAACTGCTTCATACTGTTCTCTCAGCGCCCCATAAATTTCCTGTTCTATTTCAGTCATATTTTCCCCTTTTTCTTACAGTGTCTTATCTCATTCTCTAAAATACACAGCTACCGCTTCCATATCCTGAGTCGGAGTAATCACAAGCTCATCCCCATCAATCTCTATCTCTATCTGTGTTCCCCTGTATATACCGGCAATCCGCCTTGGGCAGTCCTGCGGGAGTCTGATCCGAAACTGCTCCTGCTTGTCAAAAACATGGATGACAGCCACAGCCTCCTTACATTCTTTTGTATCTAAGGTTCCCTCCTTGGTTCTCTCACGGATTACAGCCTGATATCCGGTAAGCACGCGATCGGATTTTCCTTTTGTGGAATAAAAGTAACTATACCCTTCTTTGATGATGGGTGCAATCTGCTTGTAAAAAGCAATTCCATCATCGATCTGCTTCCAGGTTTCTGCTGTCAGTTCTGTCACATCCCCGGAAAAACACATTCTTCCCAGGAAGGTATTTGTAAGCGTATAGGTAATTCTCTTTAAGGAATCCTCCTTCCGGATTACCGCCCATATCTGACTCTGTCTGGGAAGAATCATGCGCTGCAGGTCTGCTGCAACCACCGGAATATTCTCACACTCATGTGCGTCGGAAAAGGATGCCATACTGCAAAGGGACATCATAAGAGGCTCTAACTTATGTCCGCCGGATGCACAGTTTTCCAATATGATATCCGGAAGTTCCTCCTTTACCTTCTTCACAAATGCAACGGAAGCTTCCCTGTCCGCCCGAAGCCCTTCTCCTAATGACTCCGCACCATCGCAGCCGATGCCGTAGGTATCATTGTAATCCATCTTCATATAGGAAAATCCGTACTCTTTCAGCTGTCCGATAACTTTATTTGTAAGATACTCTATGGTTTTTGGATTTCTCATATCCAAAAATCTGCGATTCTGGGTGGTAAGTACATATCCGTCTCTGTGAAGCAACAGCTCCTCTTCCTGATACAAGTGTGCGTCTACACCGACATTGTCGATTTCAAACCAGATTCCGGGAACCAGCCCCTCCTGCCGGATTTTTTGGCTTACTGCCCCAAGTCCATTCGGAAAAAGCTTATCGGATGGAATGTAATCTCCCATGCCGTTGGCCCAATGCTTTCCTTCTTCCACAAACCAGCCGCAATCCACCACAAAATACTCCAGCCCATGTCCCCGGATTGCTTCTAAAATTCCTGTGATATTCTCCTCCGAAGGAAGCCCCCAGGTGGTGCAGTACTCATTGAACATTACCGGAAGATGCTGCTCGCTCTTTGGCGCCTGATTTACAAATTTCTGTGCATAATGGGTAAGTCTCTGGCAGGCATAGTCCAGACAATTGTCTTTTCCTTCCTCTAAGGTACATACGGTAAGAATTGCCTTTGTGGAAGAGAAACGCTCTCCCGGGGCAATGGTCTTCATCCAATGACCAAATTCCCGATCGGCCTGTCCTCCGGAAACGTTTATGCCGCTGTCTCTTCGGTATATTTCCATCTGCCAGGAGCCTTCCGTCTCAAGCTGTGCAGCCCATACCACTTGGGCTTTGCAATCCTCTACTGCCCCAAAAGGGAAAAAGCTTTTTACCGGCATGGAACCGATCTGTCCGTATCGTAAACTGTTCGGCTGCCAGGTGGACCAGGTTGGTTCCAGTTGAAGGTCCTCTATCGTTTCTGTAAGGGGCCTCGCCTCATGGCTCCATTTACTCCTAAAACGATGTACCAGCAAATGGTCTGTTGCATCTCCTTTTTCAAATGGAGTAATCTCTCCCATAGAAAAGCTCGAAAGCAGCTCCAATGTTGCCGGACGATTGCTTTCATTTACAAACTCAGTCACACTATCGACGGCGTAATCCCCATTTGCATAGCCCAGCTTATGAATATACCGGTGATGATCTCCATCTTCAAAAAATGTGTGAATTTCTATCCGGCTGCCAACCTGAATCTGCTTCTGTTCCAGAAAAGTAAGCTTCTCCACGGTCTGGGAGTTTCTCATGGTCACGCCACCGGCATAGCCTCCCGGATATGCATCCCCCAATAGCTTTGCCTGGATCAGGCTGTCCCCATGGCTGAATTTTAGTTCCGCAATCTGTCCTTCCATATTCTTCGGTACAAGCTGCAAAATCATCTGTCCGTTCTCCTGAAGAAGATATCTTGCGACCATATCCCCGAATTCAAATTTACTGTAAAGTTCTCTCTTTATTCCAATATCCATCATTCGTTTCCCCCGAAAAAGTCAGAAAGTACTCCCATTTCGGATTTGTGTTCCTGAGAATGAATTTGCATATTCGAATCAGAACCCACTCTCGTTTGTAAAAAGCGTAGCGGTACTAAATTCGCAATAAATTGCTCATTAAGTGCCGACGCTTTTTAAACGTTCTGATTTGAATAGCGAAATTCATTCTCAGGAACACAAATCCGAAAATTCTCCCTATCATACAACACTATAATATTGTACGCAAAAATAGCAAAATGCACAACCAATTTATACTTTTTCCTTGTGAATAGAATGATTTTTTGTCATAATACTTTAAATCCCTTTTCTGAAAATCTTCCTGAGAATGAAGAACGAAAGTGGGTTCTGATTCAAATATGCAAATTCATTTAGGAACAGATTTCCGAAATGGGAGAAACAAAATAAGGAGAATAGCTATGAAACTTATAATTGTACGCCACGGTGATCCGGATTATGAGCATGATACCCTAACAGAACAGGGATGGAAGGAAGCAAAGCTTGTGGCAAACAGAATCAGCCAATTAGATGTAAGGGACTTTTACGTGTCTCCCCTTGGCCGGGCACAGGATACGGCATCCTGCACGCTGTCTTTGGTTCATCGAACCGCAAAAACCTGTGAGTGGCTCCGGGAATTTTCTCCAAGGATTATGCGACCGGATGTTACCGATCAAAAAATGATCTGCTGGGACTGGCTTCCGCAGGACTGGACCAAAGAGGATTGTTTTTTTCAAGTGGATTCCTGGGCAGATATGCCTGTGATGAAGGAAGGACATGTGAAGGAGGAATATGAGTGGGTATGTAATAGCCTGGATGCCCTTTTGGAAGAGCACGGCTATAAACGGGAGGGCAGATACTATCGTGTCTTAAAGCCCAACAATGACACCCTTGTATTTTTCTGCCATTTTGGTCTGGAATGCGTGCTTCTTAGCCACTTAACCAACATATCCCCTATGCTGCTGTGGCATGGCTTCTCCGCTGCCCCGACTTCTGTGACCATCGTCTCCACAGAGGAACGCCGTGAGGGAATTGCAGCCTTTCGGGTCAATAGCTTCGGTGATATTTCACACCTCTATGCTGCCGGCGAAGAGCCTTCCTTCTCTGCCCGTTTCTGTGAGTGCTATAAAAATACGGATGAGCGTCATGATTAAAAAAAACGGAAGCTGTGTGCTTACACAACTTCCGGTCCTCTTTTGCAATTTACTTATTAAATTACATTCCCTTTGGGTTTGGTCCGTACTGGTTCTCGCCCGGCTGGCTGTCCTGGCAGAAGAAAACAATAAGGATGATCTGTCCAACAAGTGGAATTAAAACAAGAAGAAACCATGTCCAAGCTTTTCCAATGTCATGAAGACGACGAATACAAACAGCAAGACTTGGAAGTAATACAGCAAGGCTCCAAATTGTTCCAAGGATTGAGAAGAATCCAACGAAATTTCCTAATAAAGAAAGTACAAATGATACGATGAAATTGAATAATACAAAGTACCAGTACTCACTTCTACGTGCTCTTCCGTTAAATCCTACATACTGAGTGAAAACACTCTTGATTGCATCTACAAAACTCATTGTTGTAATGCTCCTTTCTTTTGTTTCAACGACAAGAACTATTCTACCGAATTCTTCCAGCTCACTCAATTCGCAGAATTTACTAAATTTTTTATAAAAATTTTATAAATTTGTATACTTTTACACTTTTCATTACTAAAGTACCTCTTTTCGAAGCCCCTTCGGATAATGATTTTTTACCTGTCTGTTAGAAAGCTTTCCCCATCCAGCAGAGAATCCGTCCACGCAGATTAAGGTCCAGCCCTTGTCCGTTGTATTCGATTCACAGAGCTCCTCTTCCTCGATAAAGAAGGATTCCCCTCTGAAAAAAGCGGCTACCTTAGAATCCTTTTCGGATTCGCCCCTCAGCTTCATATTTATTGCACAGGTTACGTCTGTCATTCCCAAGGCTAACGCCAGCGCATGTGACGGCTCAAAACGGTTTTTCTTAAACTCCCCGATATGAAGCCCTGCCCGAAGCACCTTAAGTCCCCGAAGAGACGGTGCCTCATCCGGCAAACGATAAAGCTGCTCCCCAAAAAGCGTAAGGTTTCCGGATAATATCCAGTCGGCAGCCTCCTGATTTAGCGTGCCTTTTATAAATTCTTCCAGCGCCTGCTGCAGCTTCCTGTCCAATACACTTCCTGATTTATTTTGATTTCCTTTTTTATTTCCCTTTTCCTTTTTAAAGCTGTCTTCCTCTAAAGCTTTGCCTTCATTCGCAATTGGAGCGTATTCTCCCGCCTTTTTTAATACTGCAACAAAATGACCTTCTCCATGCAGCTTATGAGGCCAGAGCCGGAAGGTTTTTCCCATCTCCCCGGCAATGGAAGGTTCCATAGATTCCCCTGCCCAGGATGGATTTCCCGATGAAAAATAAGGTGCCTTTTCCTCTAACACCTCAAACTCCTCATGTTCCGCCAAAAATCTCGCCATGGTCTGCTCATTTTCCTCCGGTGAGAATGTGCAGGTGGAATATACCAGGGTTCCACCGCCCATCAGCATTTTCGCAGCATTATTTAAAATCTCCTGCTGGCGTTTTGCACAGACTTCCACCTGATCGGCACTCCACTCCTCCATAGCCTCCGGATTCTTGCGGAACATCCCCTCTCCGGAGCAGGGCGCATCTACCAGTATGGCATGAAAATAGCTGGGGAAAAACTCTGCCAGTCTTTTGCTGTCTTCATTAGTTACTATTGCATTTCTAATGCCCATGCGCTCCACGTTCTGGGATAGAATTTTGCATCTTGCCGGATGGATTTCGTTGGATACCAGAATGCCTTCCTGCTTTAAATAGGTTGCAAGCTGTGTGGTTTTTCCTCCCGGCGCCGCACATAAATCCAATACTCTCATACCGGGGCTGGGAGCAAGAAGCGCTGCCGCAGACATGGCACTGGGCTCCTGAATGTAATACACACCCGCCTCATGATAGGCATGCTTTCCCGGGCGAAGATTCTGAGCGTAGTAATAACCATTGATTGCCCATGGAACTTGCTCAAACAGTTTCCCTTCCGTTTCTTCTTTCGTACCCTCTTCTGCGTATTGTTCAATTCCTTTAAAAATCCTATCCGGTTCCATATCTGCCCTTTTTAAGGAATTGATCCGCAGTGCCTGATATTTATCGTTCTCATAGCACTCTAAGAATTCTTCAAACTCCTCTCCTAAAAGTGCTTTCATTTTTGCTGTAAAATCAACCGGTAAGCAGCTCACTCCAAAATACCTCTTTTCCATTCCCTTTTTTACTTTTGTGTGTCTGAATGAATTTGCATATTTGAATCAGAACCCACTCTCGTTCGTAAAAAGCGTAGCGGTACTAAATTCGCAATAAATTGCTCATTAAGTGCCGACGCTTTTTAAACGTTCTGATTTCAAATAGCAAAATTCATTCCTAGACACACAATTGCAAAATAGAATTATTGCTTCAAATGGATTCTTCGTCCCGTAGAGCGTCCCTTACACATTCTTTGAATTCCTTTCGTCCGTCGGTTCCTGTTTTTTCATAGATATGTGTCAGATGCTTTTTTACAGTCGTCTCGGCAATAAACAATTCTTCCGAAATCTGTAAATTTGTATAATTATTCAAAAGTAAAAATCCGATTTCCGTCTCTCTGCGCGTAAGCTCATGCATGGCTGCGAAGGCTAAAAACCTCTGCTTGTCCGGGACACCTTTTGTCTCTTCGCATATTATACCATGCTTTCGGCTGTCTTCGGAAATTTTTTCTTTTCTATGTGCTCTCTGCTCACTTTTTTCTTCCGTTCTGTTATGTAGTATGACCCAAAACAAGAAGCCGCTCACAAGCGCCATGATAAGAGTGCTTGTATTTACCAGGAGTCTTAGCCCCAGATTCATGATTGAAATCTGCTCCATTACAATCGTAAAGGTCAGAATCAGAATATACAAAATAAGCAGGAGAATCATCCTATGCTTCTTCATCTTCCACATCCATAAGGTCCGTAATGGTGTTCTGCACATTCGCCTTTACCGGAATCAGGAAAAACTCCAGAATCACCGCATAAAAAACCACAAGGATGGACACTGCAAGACATGGTCCAAGCCAGGTTACATCCAATTCCGGTTTTTCAAACAGCATCCACAAAATCATAACGACAGAGATAATGCCTGACATGGCAGTCCCACAGATAATCATCTTTTGAACCATTTGTACAGCTTCAAGGCACCGCTTTAACTGTCTTAAGGAATATTCCCGTTTTCCAACGGAAAATGCGTTTAAAAAATCTCTTCCCATTCCGGATACCAAAAGTGCAGGTGCTACAACCAAAACAATCAGCAAAAGGCTTGGCACATCAATAAAATATGCAAAGGATTTTTCCAGTCCTGACACACCACTGATCATAAGCAGGTCGAAACAAAATACCAGAACAAGTACTATGGCCTCCAAAACGAGAACCGCTCCGATGGAATGTTTTTTCTTCATATGAATTCCCCCTTGTGAATATCGTATCCTTATGATACTACCAAAAGGAGAATTCTACCATACTACCTTTTCGAAATCAGGTAGTATTTTTGCCTGCCACCCGGTTATGCTTCGGCGTGTACCTTTTCCTCCCACGCTCCCCGGAAGGTGCGGATTTTTTCCTTTATGACCATGGGGTTATCTCCGGCCTGGATTGAAAGCACTCCTTCAATGATTAATTCTTTTCCAAGTTCAATCTCCATACCGCTTCTTTTCAGTTTTCCCGCAATTGGAATGCATACCCAGTTTGCCAGAACCGATCCGTAGAGGGTGGTAAGGAGGGCAAGGGACATTCCCGCTCCGATTCCACTGGGGTCATCTCCCATGCTTTTCATCATATTAATAAGTCCCAGCAGTGTCCCCACCATTCCCCAGGCCGGTGCGTATGCCCCCAGATTTTCCCAAAAGGTCACTCGCCGCCGATTCGTCTCCATCTCATGCAGCAATTCCGTTTCCAGAATGTCCTTTAGCAAATCTGCGTCGGTTCCGTCTGCCACCAGACGAATTCCCTTTCTTAAGAAAGCATTCTCCAGTTTATCCGACTTCTCCTCAAGGGCCAGAACCCCTTCTTTTCTTGCGATAACGGCCAACTCAAAAATCATATCTCCGATTTCATCTAAAGAAATATTCTCCTTTGAGAAGGCAAGCGCGAAACTATGTAACCCATCCAGAAAATCCGAAAAGGACTCTGATGTAACCATCACCGCAAAAAAAGCACCACCAAAGGTAATAATCATGGATGGGATATGGATAAAATTTAAGATGGTTCCGATTCCACCATTTGTGGCAATCCCAATCAAAACCATTCCAAAGCAGCAGATAAATCCGGATATTGCAGATCGATTCAATGATTTCATTTTGGTTCTTCCCCCTTTTTCCTTACGGTAACACCAAAATGGATTCGATCCTATACTACTTTGGGCGCAACCCGGTAGCAATTTCTTACTACCGGACTACGACTCCAACCCTTTTGAGATGTGAAGGAGCTCCTCCGCCTGCCTTATCTCTTCTTCTGTTGGTGTGGGAACACCTTCTAATGGATACTTTATGCCCAGCTTTTCATACTTAAACACTCCCATGGTATGATAGGGTAAAATTTCCACCCGCTTTACGGTCTTTAATGTGGATATGAAACGATCCAATTCCTTTAAGCCTTCTTTCTCATCTGTAAGATTTGGCACCAGCACATGCCGAATCCACATATCCTTCCCATGATCGGACAAATACCTTGCCATTTCCAGAATGTTCTCATTCCCATGTCCCGTCAGGGATTTATGCTTTACAGAATCTATCTCTTTGATATCCAGTAAAAACAAGTCGGTAAGCTTCATCAGTTCCGCAAATTTTGATATCCAGGGTTCTTCCGTTGTAAAAGGATTTCCTGCGGTATCAATTACGGTGTGGACGTTTTTTCCCTTCGCAAGCTGAAAGAATTCAATCAGAAAATCCACCTGCAGCAGCGGCTCTCCGCCACACACCGTAATTCCTCCATCCTTTCCCCAGTAATTCCTATATCGGTAAGCTCTCTGAAACAGGGCCTCCGCCGTCCATGGTTCCCCCTTGTCAATACTCCAGCTCTCCGGATTGTGGCAGAACTTACAGCGCATCCTGCATCCCTGCAAAAATACCACAAAACGTACTCCGGGACCGTCTACCGATCCAAAGGATTCCAGAGAATGGATTCTCCCAATTACTTTTCCCATAGCTTCCTCGCTTTACAAATTGATATGACAGGTTCTTGCAATGACATCCTTCTGCTGCTCCTTGGTAAGATCAATGAACTTTACTGCATATCCGGATACCCGAATGGTAAAGTTGGCATACTCTTCCTTCTCAGGATGCTCCATTGCATCAATCAGCTTCTCTCTCCCGAATACATTCACATTTAAGTGGTGTCCCCCCTGGTTAAAATATCCGTCCATTGCAGAAACAAGATTTTCCTTCTGTTCTTCGATATGATGACCAAGGGCATCCGGGCTGATGGTCTGTGTGTTGGAAATACCATCCAATGCCCACTCATAGGGCATCTTTGCCACAGAATTTAACGAGGCAAGCAGTCCCTCATTTTCTGCGCCGTAGGAAGGATTTGCTCCGGGTGATAAGGGTTCTCCTTCCTTTCTTCCGTCCGGCATAGATCCGGTTGCCTTTCCATACACCACGTTGGAGGTGATGGTCAGAATCGAAGTGGTAGGCTCAGCATAGCGGTAGGTATGCTTTTCCTTGATTTTTCCTATGAAGGTGCGAAGAAGCCATACTCCTATCTCATCTGCCCGGTCATCATCATTTCCATATTTCGGGAAATCCCCTTCAATCTCATAATCCACCACCAGACCGTTCTCATCACGGATTGCTTTTACCTTTGCATACCTGATGGCTGAAAGGGAATCAATGACATGGGAAAATCCCGCTATGCCCGTTGCAAAGGTTCTCCTTACATCGGTATCCAAAAGGGCAAGCTGTGCTGACTCATAGTAATATTTGTCATGCATATACTGAATGACATTCAGCGTATTGACATACACGTCCGCAAGCCAGTCCATCATTGCATCATACTTTTCCATCACTTCCCCATAATCCAGATACTCGGAAGTGATGGGCTGATATTTCGGACCTACCTGAACCTTGCTCTTCTCATCAATGCCCCCGTTGATTGCATAGAGAAGACACTTGGCAAGATTTGCCCTTGCGCCGAAGAACTGCATTTCCTTTCCGGTCTGGGTTGCAGACACACAGCAGCAGATGGCATAGTCATCTCCCCATATGGGCTTCATAACATCATCATTCTCATACTGAATGGAGCTTGTTGTAATGGAGATATAGGCAGCGTACTTCCTAAAATTTTCCGGAAGATCCGCAGAATAGAGCACGGTAATGTTCGGCTCCGGTGACGGACCCATGTTCTCTAAGGTGTGAAGCACCCGGTAGTCGGTCTTCGTCACCATGGAGCGCCCGTCCACTCCGATGCCGGCAAGGGCAATCGTTGCCCAAACCGGATCTCCGGAGAACAATTCATTGTAGGAACCCGGACGGGCAAACTTTACCATCCGAAATTTCATGGTTAGGTGATCAATCAGCTCCTGTGCCTCTGACTCCGTAAGAATGCCCTTTTTCAGATCTCTTTCTATATAAATATCCAGGAAAGTACATACCCGGCCAATACTCATTGCCGCCCCGTTCTGGGTCTTGATGGCGGCAAGATATCCAAAGTAAGTCCACTGAACCGCCTCCTTTGCGTTTTTGGCCGGTCTGGAAATATCGTAGCCATAAATCTTAGCCATTTCCTTCATTCCGGAAAGGGCCCGTATCTGTTCCGAAAGCTCCTCCCGTTGGCGAATGTCTTCTTCCCGCATGCTTCCATTTCCGCAGGCCAGCTTATCGGCTTCCTTTTCTTCAATCAGATGGTCAATTCCATAGAGGGCAACCCGTCGATAGTCTCCGACAATCCTTCCCCTTCCATAGGTGTCCGGAAGTCCTGTGATAATCTTGTTTTTTCTTGCTGCTCTCATGGTAGGGGTATAGGCATCAAATACCGCCTGGTTGTGGGTCTTATGATATACCGTAAAAATCTTGTGAAGTTCTTCATCCGGAGTATATCCGTATTCTGTCAGGGATTTTTCTGCCATCTGAATACCACCATAGGGCATAAATGCTCTCTTTAACGGCTTGTCTGTCTGAAGTCCCACAATCTTTTCCAAGTCTTTCATGGACTCATGGATGTAGCCGGGTCCGTGTGAAGTAAGAGAAGACACAATATGAGTGTCCATATCAAGGACTCCGCCATTTTTTCGCTCCTCCTTCTGGAGCCTCTGCAATTCGTTCCATAACCGATCAGTAGCTTCTGTCGCAGGGGCCAAAAAGCTTTCATCTCCCTCGTAGGGAGTATAATTCTTCTGAATGAAGTCGCGGACATTGATTTCCTCCTTCCAGAGGCGTCCTTCAAATCCATCCCATTCCTCAAAATCAACCATAATAGTTCTCCTTTTTCATACTCTCTTTTTATAATTCCCATTTCGGAAAAATGTTCCTGAATACAATTCCGAAAAGGGATTTTTATAATTGTGTGTCTGAATTCTGTGTACCACTCAATCTATAGGGTATGGATTTAGAAAAATTTCTTGCAAAAAAAATGTGGAAAAGTATGGCAACTTTTCCACATTTTTAAATATCAATTTGTTATACGTAACCTTCTGTTTTTTCGTCTTTATTTTTCAAGCAAAAAGAGCGAAACTCCTTCCTTCAATCGTTTCATACCATCTTCCACGTAGCATCTTGGACACGCCACATTCAAGCGGATGAAGTTCTTTCCATCTCCGCCATACTCTTTTCCCTCATTTACAAAAAGTCCTGTCTTTTCACGCAAGAATCTGCTAAAGCTCTTAGAGTTCTCGGTAATCTTGCTTACATCGATCCATAAAAGATAGGTTGCATGTCCTGATACCACAGAAAGAGACGGTATCTCATTTTTGATATATTCCTCTACATATTTACGATTGGCAGCGGTGTATGCATTTAGCTCTTCAAGCCATGGTTCCCCCTCCTCAAAGGCGGCAACTGCTGCCTGTACCGCAAAGGTATTTGGCTCTGCCACTTCGTCGGTATTTAATGCTCTCCATACCTTATGGCGAAGCAGCGGATTTGGAACGGATACCGCTGCAGTCTGCAGTCCTGCGATATTAAAGCACTTCGTCGGTGCTATACAACTTACGCTGATGTCTTTACAAACCTCTGATGCCGACGCAAAGGGAACGTATTCATACCCCGGTTCCGTTAGATCACAGTGGATTTCATCTGAAATCACCGTTACACCATATTTTTTACAGAGCTCTCCCACCCGTGCTAACGTTTCCTTATCCCAGATTTTTCCCACCGGATTGTGGGGATTACAGAAAATCAAAAGGGAGGTCTGGGGATTTGCAAGCTTCTCCTCAAAGTCCTTCCAGTCGATTTCATATGCTCCGTTTTCATATCTCAAACGTGACTGTAGGATGTTTCTTCCGTTGTTATAAATGGAATTAAAAAAAATATTGTAAACCGGTGTCAAGACCAGCACATTCTCCCCTACAGAGGTAAGCTTTCTTACGCAGGAGGAAATTGCCGGAACCACTCCTGTACAAAAGATGAGCCATTCCTCCTCCATCTTAAAGTGATGGCGTCTGTCCCACCAGTTGATATAGGCCCTGCTCCATTCCTCCGGAATGATGTTATAGCCATACACACCATTTTCCACTCTTTTTTCCAAAGCATGTATGATTGCAGGCGACGTCTGAAAGTCCATGTCTGCAACCCACATGGGCAGCTCCCCTTCCTTTATATCCCACTTAAGAGAATTGGTATTTTTCCGGTTTACCGGTGTATCAAAATCGTACATAACAACCTCTCTATACTTTCTTATTTATTTTGCACAAAAAAGCCTTTATTTTAGCCATT
>JBJENM010000164.1:0-6276 GCA_051880175.1 Agathobacter sp.
GTTCTGATTCAAATATGCAAATTCATTCAGGAACACAAATCCGAAATGGGAGAAATAATATGGATCTTTTCGGCTGAGTTAATCAATTTTTCCACATTATTCGCATAGAGTATTACGAATGAAGGAAAGGAATGTGCAAGAATGAAACGTTTTATTACATACCTGTTTCACTATGAAGATGGAGCAAAAAGCAAGAACATTGGATTTATTCGAACAGACATAAGAAACAATCTATGCCGAATGGAGATACATATTCAGAATCTGGGAAGATTTCAGGGAAAGGCCAAAGCTTTTTTACTTGCAAAAGCGCAAAAACCGGAAGGGGTAGAGCTGGGGCAGATTATAATGACACAGGGAAAAGGAGATGGGGCATTCTCCTTTTTGGCGAAAAATCTTATGGAAAGCAGCTATGATTTTGAAAATGTGCGGGGCGTAGGAATCCGTTTCGGAAATCAATATTACGCGGCAAGCTTCTGGGAAGATACGGCGGAGGAGGTCTTTTTAAACGGGAAGTTTACCATTTGGGTAAAGGAACAGAGTAAGGATGAGATGAAAGCGGCGGCCTGCGAGATGCCCCAAAAAGAAATCCCCCATGAAAAAATGATGGAAAACAGCAGACCGGGAAGAATAACTGAAGAAGTGAAAAAAGAGGAGAGACCGGAGGAATCCCAAAAAGAAGAAAAATCACAGGAAACGAAAAAGGAGGAGAAACCGCAGGAGCAGAAGAAACCCGAGAAAAAAAGTGAAAATGTCCGCAGGATTGATATGAATGGAATCCGAACCCTTCCAAAGAAAAACTGGTATCTGTGCAACAACAGCTTCCTGCTTCATGGCTTTTTTAATTATCATTATTTGATTGTAAAAGAGAAGGAATGCGAGGGACAGAAAAAGCAATATCTCGGTGTCCCGGGATATTATGCCAGACAGGAACGAATTATGGCCATGATGTTTGGGTTCCCGGAATTTGAGGCAGAAAAAGAGACAGAGCCGGTAGAGGAAGGCACCTTTGGCTACTGGCTCTGTCCTTTAAGTACGTGATGTGCAGGGATTTAGTAAGCTATACTGGGCATGATCGGTCCAGTGGTCATGGAGAAAAAGTCGCTGGCGGTTGATGCCCTCGAACTCAAAGCCGAGGGAGCGGAGCAGTCTTTCGGAAGGCGTATTTTCCAAAGAAATCCATGCCATGATCCGATGAAGGGAAAGCTCGGTAAACATGATATCAATCCCTTTTTCCAGGGCTTCTGCTGCATAGCCCTTGTGATGATAAGCGCTGGAAAATTTGTAGCCGACTTCACAACTGCTGTATACACCAAACTCGATTCGGTGAAAGCAAACCGTTCCGATAATCTTATTCGGGTTTTCTTTCAAAAATACATAAAAGCGGATATGTGCATTTTTACAGGCAAGATTGTATTCATATTGCAGAGTTTCACGCTGAAATTGCTCCGTATAAAATTGGGGCATGCGCTCCGGTTCATATTTTTCAAAAAGGTCCTGATCCCGCAGGAAAAAATCCAGCACCATAGGAGCATAATCCGGGGTCAGTATTTTTAAAATAAGCCGGTTGGTTTCATATGAGAATAACATGTTTGTAAACTTTTCCTATTTCGATTATGATATATGTATTATATCATTTTGGAGCGGGAAGTCTATGACACAGGATGAAAAATATATGAAAGCTGCATTAAAGCAGGCAAAAAAAGCATATGCATTAAAGGAGGTTCCCATCGGATGTGTAATCGTGCAGAATGGGAAGATTATCGCAAGAGGATACAATCGGCGCAACACCGACAAGAACACCCTTGCCCACGCGGAGCTTTCGGCCATCCGAAAAGCAAGTAAGAAGACCGGAGACTGGAGGTTAGAGGACTGCACCATGTATGTAACCCTTGAGCCCTGCCAGATGTGCGCAGGTGCGATTGTGCAATCCAGGTTAGAACATGTGGTAATTGCCACCATGAATCCAAAGGCAGGATGCGCCGGGTCTATCTTAAATCTTTTGGATATGCAGCAGTTTAATCATCAGGTAAAGATTACCAAGGGGGTATTGGAGGAGGAGTGTGCTACGCTTCTGTCTTCTTTTTTCAAAGAGCTTCGGGAAGAGAAAAAGCGGAAAAAAGAAGAAGAGTAAGGGCACAAATCTTGACAACAAGGAAGAACATAGATTATACTTAAATCTCCGAGCAGCCGGGGTGGTAGCGGTACCTTGAACCAACAATCCGCTATAGTTGGGGTGATGTTTCGTAGAGGGTTTCGCCAGTGGAGCAGCCCTTCATAAGTGACGTTGAGGTCTGGGTCTTGCGCAATGGGAATCTGTGAACCGGGTCAGGGTAGGAATACAGCAGCCCTAAGCAGAACCTCTCATGTGCCGCAGGGGCGCCTGGACTGAGTTAACTGTGAAGGTAACGTCTGTTGGCGGGATTCGAAGCGGGACGCTCGGTTTTAAACAGCACAAAGGAGGATTTATAGTTATGAAAAAATTTGGTATCAAAGAAGTAGTAGCAACCGGTATCGGAACCGCTCTTTTTGTTGTACTTACTGAGGTTCAGATTCCAGTTGTAATCGTTCCGAATACTTCATTACAGGTTAGGGCTGCGCTCTTAGCATTTCTTGCAGCAGTATTTGGACCGGTTGTTGGTGGTATAGTTGGTTTGCTTGGACATGCACTTGGTGACGCTTTATTCTATGGTGGCGTATGGTGGAGCTGGGTATTCCCGGATGCAATTTTTGGTATTGCGGTAGGTCTTTTCGCAAAGAAATATGCAATCAAAGAGGGCGGATTTGGTGGAAAACAGATCGCACTTTTCAATGTTGCACAGATTGTTGCAAATGCAATTGCATGGATTCTTGTTGCACCTGTTCTTGACATTCTTATTTATGCAGAGCCTGTTAACAAAGTGTTTGCACAGGGAGCAGTTGCCTGTGTATGCAATATCGTAATCATTGCGATTCTCGGAACACTTCTTGCTGCTGCATATTCAAAAATCGGAGCAAAATCGGGAAGTCTTACCAAGGAAGACTAATTAAAAAAGGAATTTATATGGAACCTATTATTGAATTTAAAAATTACACTTTTAAATATCGATCACAGGTTGAGCCAACGCTCCGGGATATTAATCTTGCGATTTATCCCGGAGAGAAGGTTTTGATTATCGGACCATCCGGATCAGGCAAATCTACGCTTGCCAATTGTATTAACGGACTGGTCCCTTTTTCTTTTGCCGGTGAGACAGAGGGAGATTTGTGGATTAAGGGAAAAGATCCAAAGGAGCTGGGAATCTTCGGCCTTTCCAAATTTGTTGGAACGGTTCTTCAGGATACGGACGGACAGTTTATCGGTCTTACGGTTGCTGAAGATATCGCGTTTGTGTTAGAGAATGATCTTGTTCCACAGGATGAAATGAAGAAAAAGGTCTCTGATGTGGCAGAAGTGGTAGAAGTGACTTCTTTATTGAATCATGCGCCTACGGAACTGTCCGGTGGACAGAAACAGCGGGTTTCCATGGCGGGAGTAATGATTGATGATGTGGATATTTTGCTGTTTGACGAACCTCTTGCCAATCTTGATCCTGCAACGGGAAAGAGAGCCATCGCGCTGATTGATGAAATAAAAAAGAAAGAGAATAAGACGGTTCTTATTATTGAGCATCGTTTGGAAGATGCGCTATATAAAGATGTGGATCGGATTATTGTTGTGGGAGACGGAAGAATTGTGGCGGATATGGCACCGGATGAGCTTTTGTGCAGCAATATTCTGACGGAGCAGGGAATCCGTGAGCCACTATATATAACAGCACTAAAGCATGCAGGATGCTCTATTCAAAAAGAGGATAGACCGGGGAATGTGGAGAGTATGAATTTCTCGCCGTATCGGAATCAGATTTTAAGCTGGTATCAAAATTCAAATCCAAAAGCTCCTGAAAGCGCGCAAGAAGAGGCGCTTCGTGTATCCCATCTTCATTTTTCCTACAAGCCGGAGAAATCCATTCTTTCGGATATTGATTTTTCTGTGCAAAAGGGAGAAATGCTGGCGATCGTGGGGAAAAACGGTGCGGGAAAAACCACTCTTTCGAATTTGATCTGTGGATTTCTTACACCCCAGAGCGGAGCCATTTATTTAGACGGGGAAGATATCGCACCCCTTTCTGTTAAAGAGCGCGGGGAAAAAATAGGTCTGGTGATGCAGAACCCAAATCAGATGATCTCAAAGCCTATGATCTATGATGAGGTTGCCCTTGGACTTGCGGTTCGAGGTGTGCCGGAGGAGGAAATCAAGGAACGGGTAAATGAAACCTTGAAAATCTGCGGACTTTATCCTTTCCGTAACTGGCCAATTTCTGCACTTTCCTTTGGTCAGAAAAAGCGCGTAACGATTGCTTCCATTCTTGTAATGCAGCCAAAGATTCTGATTTTGGACGAGCCGACTGCGGGACAGGATTATCGCCATTATACGGAGATTATGGAGTTCTTAAAGAGGATCAATGAGGAACAGAAAATCACTATTATCATGATTACCCATGATATGCATTTGATGCTGGAATATACTAATCGCGCAATTGTGATTGCAGATGGTCAGATGCTTGCTGTGGACCGGCCGGCGGCAATATTAACAAACGAAACCCTTTCCAATAAAGCATATTTGAAAAAGACCTCCCTTTACGATTTAGCGGTGTCCTGCGGCATTGAAGATCCTTCCGAATTTGTGGAGCACTTTATTCAATATGAAAGGACGGTGAGATAATGGCAGCAAATCATTTGCTTACCTATGAGCAGAAGGATACCTGGATCGATCGTCTTTGCGGAGTGACAAAACTTATTTTTTTCTTATGCTGGTCTGTTACCTGTATGTTAACATATGATACCCGTGTACTGATCGTTATGCTGATCTGCAGCCTGATTCTGTTTGGACTTTCAAAGACGAGTGTAAAACAGGTAGGAACGGTTTTTAAATTTGTATTGTTCTTTCTGATTGTAAATGTTTTGGCAATTTATCTTTTTTCGCCGGATCAGGGAACAAAGATTTACGGAACAAGAACCCTGCTGACAGAAGCAGGCGGAAGATATGCGCTTACTGCAGAACAGTTGTTTTATGAGGCGAATATCATATTAAAGTATTTTACCATTGTTCCATCGGTATTTATTTTTATTGTGACAACAAACCCTTCTGAGTTTGCAGCCTCCTTAAACCGTATTGGAATCAGCTATAATGTCGGTTATTCCATTGCAATTGCCCTTCGCTATATTCCGGATGTGCAGGATGATTTTCATAAAATAAAAAATGCTCAGGAGGCCAGGGGAATTGAGATGTCGGGAAAGGCGAAGCTTGTGGATCGGATTAAGAGTACAGCCGCCATTATTTTCCCTCTTGTTTTTTCAAGCCTGGGACGTATTGATACCATCAGTAATGCCATGGAGCTTCGCGGATTCGGAAAGCATAAGAAACGCACCTGGTATATGGGGCGTAAGCTTGCAAGAAATGATTATCTTGCAATTGCAGTAGTGATTGTATTTACGGCAACGGCTCTTGTAATTACGTATATAGATGGAAGTCGATTTTATAATCCATTTTTGTAACTCCCATTTTGGAAATGTGTTCTCATAGAATGAATTTGCATATTTGAATCAGAACCCACTCTCGTTTGTAAAAAGCGTAGCGGTACTAAATTCGCAATAAAATGCTCATTATATAAAAAGAAGGCGTGTATATGATACAGGATATTTTTCCTCATAAATGGGATGTTGCATATTATCCCAAGGAGCCGAAGGCAGATAGTTCCATATTGTTTTTTTATCAGGATCAATTGCTGGTGATAAAGGAAGCAGGGCAGAAGCCGCATCCATCACAAATTACATATCCGATATATGAGAATGTAAAGCGGTGGGTGAATCATGCAACCTATCTTTTTTCACTGGACGAAAAGGAAATGTTTCGTGTAGAAATTCTGGATGAAAGTACGAAGCTGGAATTGGAGGGCTCCATTGCAGGCAGCAGCTTTGAGGACCGCAGATTCTTTCGGACGGCGGCACCAAAGGAATACGGATTTGCGGGGATTACCGGCCTGCATTTGAATGGCTGGTACCGGAAAAATAAATTCTGCGGAGCTTGTGGAAATCCTTTGGAAAATGACCAAAAGGAAAGAATGCTCTACTGTCCGGCCTGCAAAAATATGGTTTTTCCAAGAATCAATCCTGCCGTCATTGTGGGAGTGACAGATGGCAGCAGGCTCCTTCTTACAAAGTACAGGGGAAGAGCCTATACGAATTATGCCCTGGTGG